>JAGNPP010000249.1 GCA_017989575.1 Chryseobacterium sp. | reverse complement strand
CTTCTGCTTTCGGTTTTCAGTTTCTTTTTGATTGCACTTTTGGCAAGTTTGCTCAAGGAATTCCCCATCGCTGTCTATCTTCAAATCATCTTTTTCGGTTTTTTATTCTCGATGATTGGCGTTTATGGGATGCGATTGGCGACTTTCGGATCCATCGCGCTTGTTGTCCTCAGTATCTTTATCGATGGACATCTCACGGGTGAAGATATTTTCAAAAGTTCATTCATATTTTTCCTGGGTTGTCTCTGGTTTTTCTTTGTTTTTTTGATTGTTTCAAGATTACAACCTTACAAATTGGCGGGTCAAGTGGTGGGCGAGAATTATTTGGAATTGGCAGATTATCTCAGAATCAAGGCAAAATATTACACCAAAAATCCGGACTTTAATGCTTTATTAAATCAATTGATTTCTCAGCAAGTCAAGATCAAAAATCATCAGGAAGACACTAGAGAAATCGTTTTCAAAACCAGAAAAATCGTCAACGAATCTACCACTCAAAGTAGAATTTTGATGTTGATGTTTCTCAACTCCATCGATCTTTACGACAAACTTCTGACCTCCGAAAATGATTACAAAAAGATGAATCAGGCTTTTGGAGACACTGTTTTACTTCAAAAGGTCCACGATTATCTTCTCGTGATGGCAGACGAAATTACCAATCTCGGAATCTCTCTCCAAAGCGGTTTGGCTTACAAAGAAATCACAAATTTTGATAATGAACTGAAGAAAATCTACGACGAGTTTTTCGATCATCGTTCTAAGAAATTCTCTTCGGAAACTTTGGAAGATTTTATGATGATGCGCCAAATTTTGATGAGAATTACGGAAATCACAGATGAAGTCAATACGATTCTGAAAGTCAATTCTCAGGATAAAAAACTGGCAAAAAGTTTGTCCTCAGGATTAGATTATTCCAAATTTCTGCCAAAAGAGGAAAAACTGAATTTCAAAGTTTTTCTTTCCAATTTCTCCCTGAAATCCGGGCATTTCCGTCACGCAACCAGAGTCACCATTGCATTGCTGATCGGTTACATCGTTTCTCAATTCGAAATTCTTGGCATTGGGCATTCCTATTGGATTCTCATTACCATTATTGCCATTTTGAAACCAGCTTACGCCACCACCAAACATAGAAATCTTCTGCGTTTTTTTGGAACTTTGGCTGGTGCAATTATCGCTTATATTATTCTACATTTTGTGGATGAGCCAACTGCGCTTTTGGTGATTCTTCTTGTGAGTATGATCATCTGTTTCAGTTTGTTGAAGTCCAATTATTTCTGGGCAGTTCTCTTTATGACGATTTATATTTTCCTGTCATTCAATTTCTTAAGACCTGGAAACATCAATCTTATTTTCAAAGATCGATTGCTTGATACTGCCATTGGCGGAATTGTAACTTTCTTAGTCGCTTATTTTATTTTGCCGGTTTGGGAACATACTCAGAATTTGGCATTAATGAAAAAATCGTCCAAAAGCAACCTCGATTATTTCCGATTGGTAATGGATCATTTTTTAGATAATGAACCTGAAGATCAGGATTTCCGACTGAAAAGAAAAAACGCGATTATTGATTTGGCCAATCTTTCCGACAACTTTCAAAGAATGATTTCCGATCCAAAAAACCAACAAAGAAAATTGGAAACCGTTCATCAGTTTGTTACCACAACACATTTGATTACAGCTTACACAGCCTCATTATCGCAATACGCAAAATCTGGTCACGAGTTTCCGGAAATCGATTTTCAGAATTGGAAAATTAAAATTTCTGCAGAATTGTTGCGGACGTCCTCCCTACTCTATCAGCAAGATTTGGATGAACAAACCCGATCCGAAAGTCACATCAAACCAGAAGATCACGTGGTGGATTTATTAGAAAAAAGAAAAGCCGAACTGGAAAATCAAGTCTTTTCTGATGAACGAAAAACCTTCACCGTAAGCCATTTGACAGAAATTAAAAACATCAAAGAATTGCTGGAATTGATAAACGACGTCGCAAAAGATCAGCGAAAAATCATTGAGGAATACTTAATCCATCAATCCACAACTGCAACACAGTAATTATCCAAAAAATTGATTTTTGCTTTGAAGAAATCTTCGTTCTCAAGATCATAAACTCTGGCTTGTACAGAAAATTCGTCCTGCAACTCAAAAGGCAAAACGTCGTAATGTTTCTTCAAAGACCAATGTTTGCTGTGGTGGATTTTGTAAAGTGCCTCTTTCACGCACCAAATCGCAGTCAGAAAATCCATTTCCTTTGAATTATCGATGTAAAGATCTTCGTGCAAAACAAACTTGTGGCGGATATTTTTGATTTTTTCTTTTCTTTTTTCCAGGTCTATTCCCACTTTCTTAGTGGAAATTGCCAACGCGGCCAACGGATAAGAATGGCTGATAGAAATATGAAAATCCTGCGGAAACAGATACGGCTCACCATTTTCCCTATAAAGAATCTTGTGATTTGGAAGTAGAGTTTTCAGCATTTTGCGCACCATCAGAACCTCCGCGATTTTGTTGGGATGATAACCCAGAATCTTACTTTGATTTTCCGGCTCCAGCAAAAGATCAACATTCAGTTCTTCATCTTTGTCAAATTCCCAAATGAGAATTTTTGCAACATCATCGGAAAGATCTTTGTAAAGTGGCATCGGGTTTTATTGTTTTGCTAATTTAACAAAAACAAAATGATTTCAAAATAATAAAGATAGTTTGTCATTCTTACAAATTACACTTTCAAAATATACCGAACGGTATTTAATTTGTATATTTTTGCAAAGTCAATCTAATTTCAAAAATGTCAAAAGCAGAAAAAACAAGACAATTCATCATCGAAAGTACAGCCGAGCTTTTCAACAAAAAAGGTTATGCAGGAACTTCTTTGTCCGATATTTCTGAAGCAACTGGATTGACGAAAGGTAGCATTTACGGTAACTTCGAGAATAAAGATGACGTCGCAAAAGAGGTTTATCTGTACAATGCCAGACTTGTGCAAGCAGGAATTGCCAATGATTTGAACCCAGAAATGACAAGTCGAGAAAAGCTGATGGCCTTATTAAATCATTATAGAAATTCTTGGGACACACACTTTTCTCGTGGCGGTTGTCCCATTATGAACACAGCAATTGAAAGCGACGACACAATGCCATTTCTTAAAACTGAAGTCAAAAAAAGCTTCAAAGCTTGGTCTGATAAAATTGCTAGAATCATTGATGAGGGAAAATCAAAAAATGAAATTCTGGACTACGTAAATCCGTCAGACTATTCCTATTTGTTCATTATGTTAATTGAAGGCGGTATTCTGATTTCAAAAACAACCGATGACCGAAATCATCTATTCAATGCTTTGGACAGAATCACGAAAATCATTGACACCGAATTAATTAAGTAAAATTTAAATCTAAAATCCATCTATGAATCCATTAGAACATTTAAAAACTTTGATTGGAAAAGAATTCACAGATTCTCCTTCACCGTTTATGCGTTGGCTAAATCCAATTGTTGTTTCTGCAGAAAAAGGACATTTGGAATTCCAATATACGATTCGTCCGGAATGGCTAAATCCAATCGGAAATCTGCACGGTGGTGTGACGGCAGCAATCATTGATGACGTTTTAGGCGCAACAATGTTTTCTTTGAATGAACCAAATTTCTACACAACTATCAATAATGTCATTGATTATTTCGCGATCGGGAAAGAAAGTGAAAATATCATTGCGGAAACGCACATTACCAAGTTGGGAAAACAATTTATCAACGCGACTTGCGAAGTTTGGAATGCTGATAAATCGAGATTGATTGCAAAAGGAACTTCAAATTTATTCCGAACTGAGATTAAAAAAGTGTAGGTTTAAGAGTTAATATGTTTCAAAAGCTAAGTCTTCTGAAATTTAAAAATTAAAATTAAAATATTCATAAAATGAAAAGAGTTGTAATTACCGGAATGGGAGCCGTAACACCGTTGGGAAATGACGTGGAAACGTTTTGGAAAAACAGTCTTGCCGGAGAAAGTGGCGCCGCAACCATCACGCACTTTGATCCTGAAAAATTCAAAGTACAGTTTGCGGCTGAAGTCAAAAACTTCACACCAGAAAAATATCTGGACAGAAACGAAATCAAACGAAGCGACCTTTTTACACAATTC
>JAGNPP010000248.1 GCA_017989575.1 Chryseobacterium sp. | reverse complement strand
CCTGAATTTTCTTTTCGGAAAAACTGAATATCCAATTGTTTTTCGAATAATTCTACAGTCGGAAGCAATGCGATTTTGGAACCATCATCCACTATTATCACTTCAAAATCTTTATCTGTTTGATGAGATAGAGAATTGAGAAGTTCGAATAATTCGTCTTTTCTGTTGAAGATGGCGATGATGATGGAGATGGTTGGATTCAATTTGAATGTGAAATTATTTCCAAAAATATTGAAAAAGGTTTTAAATTTGGGAAAAAGTGACAATGGATTTTAAAATTTTCGAAAAAGAGCATTTCAAGACATTAATTCAATTCAAAGACTCCATTCAATTTGAGAACCTTCTTTCGCAAAATGAAATTCCTTTTTATACTGATGTCATAAGCAATACAAATATTTCTGATTATCGCAGATATTATTTTCTTGAAGAAAACCGTGCGAAGATTAATTTGATATTAAAGGAGAACGCCATAATTCCTTTGAATGAAAATTATGGCGTTTCTGATTTACAACAATCCAAAAAGATTTATAAAATCTATGGATTGGTTATGTTAATTATGATTGTAATTTTGGTTATAATAAATTTTACATACAATTTATTACATTAATTTAAGTTCGTATCTTGATATAGAAAATTTATTAAAATGAATGCAATCAGACAATTTGTAGATGTGAAAAATAACTTTTTCCAAATTACACTTCCAGAAGATTTTACTGCAAAAAGAGTAGAAGTGATTATTTTGCCTTCTGAAAATGAATTTCAAATATCCGCAGAAACTAAAAATCTCATCAACGAAAGAAAAAAGGATTATCTCCAAAATTCTGATAAAGCGACTGATTTTGATGAATTCTTAGATGAACTGGAAAGTGATCTGGATTTTTCTGACAGAACTTAATGGTAGAAAAATCTACGTTTTAATTAAAAGAAAAACAACGGTAAGAAAAGTCGAGTTAGAAATTAAACTTAATACAAAACTCGGCATCACCAAAGAGTGAATTATTTTAAAATGATTCAGAAGGATTAATGAAAAAATTGATATTAAAATTGAACCAGCGAAACTCCACAAAATTGTTGTGAATAAATTTTCAATTTGAAAAATTTCTGTTTTGAAAAAATAAATTAATAAAACAGAAATTAATATTAATCCTAAGGAGATTAAACTCAATTTTTTATTGATTGGATCAATGTCAGCCTCATTCTCTTCGCTATTTCCAAACAAGCCAAGAACCGACAAAGCATCAAATAAAAAATCAAGAAAATTCATTGTTTATTCCGCTTCCTTATTCATATATTTCCCTTTCTTCGATCCATCATACATTTCATACTGCAAGAATCTCGTTTCTAATTTTCCGTTGAACAATTTGATTTTTCTAGAAGGCCTCAATCCGATTTTCTTCGGTGCATCAAGGTCAGCAGAAATCAGCCAAGCCAAAGTGTTTGGATAATGTTGTTTGAAAGTGTCTCCAATTTTCTTGTAGAAATCATCATCATTAATAGAAATTCTCTCGTCATAAGGCGGATTGAAAACCATTAATAATGGGAATAAATCTTTCTCAGATTCGAAGAAATCTTTGTTTCTAAGCGTGATTACATCTTCCATTTCGGCAGATTCTATGTTAATGTGCGCAACGTCCAAAGCTTCAGAATCAATATCATAACCTACAATTTTTCCTGTGAATTCTTTCACACGGTTTAGTCGAACTTCTTTGATGGTTTTGAATAATTCAGAATCATAGTTTTTCCAGTTTTGGAAACCAAAATTTCTTCTGAAAGTCTGCGCTGGCAAATCCATTGCAATCATCGCTGCTTCGATTAATAAAGTTCCGGAACCACACATTGGATCTAGGAAATTTCCTTTTCCATCCCAACCTGCCAATTGCAACATCCCAGAGGCCAAAACTTCGTTGATTGGTGCGACAGTTTGCTCTTTTCTGTAACCACGTTTGAAAAGCGGATCGCCAGAACTATCGATGGAAATCGTTACCAATTCTCTGTCGATGTGAAGATGGAATTTGATATCCGGATTGTCTTTATTTACGCTGGGTCTCACTTTGTGTTTGTCCTGAAAATAATCAACAATAGCGTCTTTCATTTTCAAAGTCATAAACTGAGAATGGTGAAATCTCTCAGAATTTACAGTCGCGTCTATCGCAAAAGTCTGGTTTTTGTCCAAGAACTCGTCCCATTCAAATTTAAACAACTTATCGTAATATTTACTTTCGTTGTAAGCCTTGAATTCCATAATCGGAATGATGATTTTAACGGCTGTTCTGCAAGAATAATTGAGTTTATAAAGGAATCCCAAATCGCCTTCGCAAGTGACTGCGCGGTTTTTGATTTCCACATTTTTACCGCCTAATTTCTTGATTTCTTCTGCCAAAATCTGTTCTAATCCGAAAAAAGTTTTGACCTGTATCTGAAGATTTTCTATATCCATTCTGCAAAAATAGTAATTTTGGTTGTCAGTTGATGGTTGTTAGTTGATAGTTTTAAGAAAATGATTTCGCCATCAACCAACAACTGCCAACAATCAACCAATTTTCACTATTTTTGCAAAATGCAATGGTTCGAAGAATGGTTTGATACGCCTTACTATCATATTTTATACAACAACAGAGATTATAACGAAGCAGAAAACTTTCTGAATCTTTTAACCGATTTTCTAAAATTTAAGAAAAATTCAAAAATAATCGATTTAGCTTGCGGAAAAGGCAGGCATTCTGTTTATCTGAATAAGTTGGGTTACGATGTTTTAGGTTTGGATTTGTCTGAGCAAAGTATCAGTTTTGATAAACAATTTGAGACAGAAACTTTGAAGTTTCAGGTTCACGATATGCGAAATAAAATAGAAAGCGAGCCAGTGGATGCGGTCTTCAATCTTTTTACAAGTTTTGGCTATTTCGAAACCGAAGCCGAAGACAAAAGCGTTTTCCAATCTGTTTCCGATGTTTTGAAAGATGAAGGTTATTTCGTTTTGGATTTTCTGAATGCAGAATTTGTGAAAAATGCGATTGTTCCGCAAAGTTCTGTTGAGAAGGAAAATATTGTTTTTAACATTAATAAAAAAATTGAAAACAATCATATTATCAAGGAAATCGATTTTGAAGACAAAGGTGAAAAGTTTCATTTTTTTGAAAAAGTAAAA
Organism: Chryseobacterium sp.; assembly: GCA_017989575.1. Lineage (GTDB taxonomy): Bacteria > Bacteroidota > Bacteroidia > Flavobacteriales > Weeksellaceae > Epilithonimonas. Next base: position 1,017 of record JAGNPP010000248.1, on the reverse strand, counting down.
CTCACTTCAGCTGAAAAAATCCAGCAATATGCAGAAGAATTTGGTTTTGAATTGGTGAAAAGATGGGGCGATTATCAACTGAATGATTTCGATGAATCGAGCTCGCCACGTTGTATCAATTTGTTTAAACGTCAGAAGTCAGAAGACGGAAGCGGGAAGACTTCCAACATCCAACTTCCATCTTCAAACTAAAGATTATGATTATAATTTTACTACTCATATTGAGCGTCTTAATCGGTGTTTTTCTTGGAAAATACTTCGGGAGCAAACAGCAATTCGCTAAAAATCTTTTGATTCTCAGTGCAGGTTTTCTAATAACGATTTGCCTAAACGAAGTTTTCCCAGAGGTTTACGAATTAGGCGGACATCAAATTGGGATTTTCGTGATTCTGGGTGTTTTAATCCAAATGTTGTTGGAAAATCTGACCAAAGGTTTTGAACACGGCCATCTCCATCACCATTCTGACGATCACACAATTCTTCCGGTTGCTTTGATTGCTGGATTGTTTGTCCACGCTTTTATCGAGGGAATTCCATTGTCACACGAGAAAGAGACTTTGTCGCCCTATCTTTTGGGGATTTTGTTTCATAATATTCCGATTTCTTTCGTTTTGGGAAGTTTCCTGGCGCACAGCAAAAATTTTTCTACTAAATTTTGGGTCATTGTTTCCGTTTTCGCATTAGCTTCACCTTTGGGAATGTTGCTTGGGAGATACTTTGATGAGGATTTGAAAGTCTATTTCTTGGCCGTTGTTGGTGGGATATTTCTTCATATTTCGTCTGTTATTATTTTTGAAAGCAACAAGAATCACAAGATGGATTGGCAGAAGATTGTGCTTGTGATCGTCGGGATTGCATTGGCGTTGACGGGACATCTTTTTCATCACCATCATTAATCAAAAAATATTTTCTACTCTGATAAGAAAATCATAATTTTACTCAAATCGATTTTATGGGATTTTTAGATCAATTATTCGGAAAGAAAACGGAGTCTGAGCAGGTCAATAAATGGTGGAG
>JAGNPP010000049.1 GCA_017989575.1 Chryseobacterium sp. | reverse complement strand
CTCATATTGTCCAAATAAATTGAAAGTTTCCTGAAAACGTTCCTCAGAAATCTGACTGAAATATTAATTGATAACTTCCGTCTGCTCGTCCCATTTTGAAAGGATTTCAGCTTTTGTGGTTGGCTGGAAAGCTTCTTCGTCGAAAGTATTTTCCGAACCGTTAACAATGGCTTTCAAAGCTGGTCCGCCGATGGCAATCATTTCCAAAACCAATTTCGAAAATGGTCTCATTCCACCGATTGAAAATTCGAATAAATCTTTTTCAGGAAAAGCTTCTATCACTCTTCTTGTCAGATTTCTGTGGCCTTGCCAATGGATTAAAAGTTGGTGTGAATCGAGGACTGTGGCTGTTGCATTCATAATAGTTTGTTTTATTTGATACAAATTTACAGCTAGGCTGTGACAGCAGTTTGTCGGGAGGAATTTAGTTTGATGATTTATTTTTCATTCGGAATTATTTCGCAAAATTTTATAAAATTCAAATTTTCCTAATTTATTCTTACGATAGATTCTGTAATTCAAATTATTTTTGATTTTTGAAATTGAATCATTAATTTTCAAATCATCTTTTAATGGAGCATAAATCCAAAAGTTATAATTGTAATCCTCTTGATTTTGCAATTTGACAACTTTAGCATTCTCAAACCTTCGATTTGCTTTAATTTCTTCAACGACTCCGCAGTAATCATTTTTATAAAATTTGTCCTGCTTATTCTTATTCCATAAATAAGCAAAAAGAAATGCAATCAAAATGATTGAAGCTAAAATCAATAAGTTTTTACGATTTAACATCATTTTTTATTGAACTTTAGTTTTAAAATAGCCAAACATCTTTTTGGATTTCGAAGAATTGACCACACATTCAAAATTCACAAATCCAAATAAAGAATCGCCCCTTTTAAAAGTAGTCTTATCAAGAATCAATTCCTGTGTTTTAAGTTCAAAATCTTCAAACTTGTTCCTTTGATAACTTTTGGAGTGATTGATTTAATTCGAAATTTATCCCCAAAAACTTGGGCTAGGATTCCATTTCCAAAGTAGCCATTATAATTAAATATTCAATGTGTCATTTTCAATGATTGACGCATTGCAAATATAGTTTTCATTGTAAGAAGGATATTTATAAGGAGAAATCGCTAATGATTGTACAGAAACAACAGAATTATTTTTCTGAACTAATTTGTTCGAAATCGAATCTGGAATTACATTTTGACCAACTTCAAATTTATCGAAATTCTCAACATCAACTTTCTCTTTATTGCAACTTACGACCAGGCAAATAGCAAAGAAAATCAAAATCAACAATTTCATATTAAAAATCAATTATATCTTCTCAAACCTAAAATTCTCCCCAAGATAAGCCTGTCTCACTTCCGGGTCATTCGCCAAATCCTCAGGAATTCCCTCTTTCAGGATTTTCCCTTCGAACATAATATACGTTTTGTTGGTAATCGCCAAAGTCTGCTGAACGTTGTGGTCGGTAATCAAAATCCCGATATTCTTCTCCACCAAAGACCTCACAATCTTCTGAATATCCTCCACCGCAATCGGGTCAACACCCGCAAAAGGCTCATCCAAAAGGATAAAATTCGGACTTGTCGCCAAACAACGCGCAATTTCCGTACGTCTTCTTTCACCTCCAGAAAGCAAATCGCCACGGTTTTTACGAACGTGTTCCAGGTGAAATTCCTCAATCAGTTCATCACATTTTTTCTGCTGTTCTTTTTTGGAAAGCTTCGTCAGTTGCAAAACACCAAGAATATTATCTTCCACAGACAACTTCCGAAAAACCGATGCTTCCTGCGCCAGATAGCCAATGCCATTTTGTGCACGTTTGTACATCGCGTCCTTCGTAATATTTTGATTATCAAGGAAAACATTCCCTAAAGTCGGCTTCACCAATCCAACAATCATATAAAACGACGTTGTTTTTCCCGCACCATTTGGTCCCAAAAGTCCGACGATTTCGCCTTGCTGAACTTCCAATGACACGCCTTTCACCACCTTTTTCGGTCCGTATTCTTTGATTAAATTTTCTCCTCGTAAAATCATAAAACAAAGATATATATTTTTTGCTGGAAGTTGGAAGATGGAAGTTCAACTCAATGTTTTTTATCAGATAAGAAGAAAATTCGCCACCAAATATTTCACTGATGATAAAATTTGGGCGTGCCCCTCGCCAGCGCAAAGGCTACCGCTCGGGTCGGGCTTTCCGTTACAAGTCCTCACTCGTTGCCTCGCTCCGGGCTTTCCACTGCACCCGAGGCTTTAGCCGAACTGTACGAAGTAAATCCCTCACGCGCTTCGCCTCGATTCACATTCAACTTTTTACATTGTACTTTTTACATTATACATTTTACATTATACTTTATACATTGTACATTTGTGAAAAATTTCCAAAAATGCTCATAGAAAGCCTTCAAAACGAAAAAATCAAAAGACTGACCAGACTTCTAACCAAAAATCAGGAAAGAAGAAAAGCCGGCGTTTTCATCGTGGAAGGTCAGCAGGAAAACGAACGCGCTTTGGAATTCGGGAATCTCCCGGAAGAATATTACATCTGTGAAAATATCTTCAAAGGGAAATTGCCAACGACAAAAATCCATTACGTTTCAGAAAAATTGTACGAGAAAATCGCGTATCGTGGAACAACAGAAGGAATTATTGGTATTTACAAATTGGAATCAAGAACGTTAGAAGATTTCAAACCGAAAAAAGATTCAGCCATCATCATTTTGGAAAGTGTAGAAAAGCCAGGAAATCTTGGCGCCATCCTCAGAAGTTGCGAAGCTTTCGGAATCAATGCCTTAATTGTTACTGATGCAAAAACAGATTTTTACAATCCAAATGTTATCCGTTCCAGCGTTGGCTGTCTTTTCGGAATGAATATTTTTCAAGCTTCCAATGACGAAACTTTGGAATTTTTAAAAATTAATGACTATCAAATCTTCACTACTTTTATGAGTGACGATGCGAGAAATATTCAGGAAAAGAATTTGAAAAGTAAATCGGCAGTTCTATTCGGAACAGAACATTCCGGTTTGAGCGATTTCTGGAAACAAAAAGGAGAAAACGTTCTCATCCCAATGGCAGGAACCATAGACTCTTTGAATCTTAGCAACGCAGCAGCAATTACTTGCTACGAAATCCTTAGACAGAAATTAGAGAAATAAAAAAACCGCTTCTCGAAAGAAACGGTTTCAAATTCTTAACAGGGTTAAGATTATTTTTTAGCAGCAGCAGAATCAACTTTAGCAGCAACTGAATCAACTTTAGCAGCAGTAGAATCAACAGCAGCAGCAGTAGAATCAATAACAGCAGCAGTAGAATCAACATTAGCAGAATCAGCAGAAGCAGTATCTACAGTTTCAGTTTTTTTACAAGCTACAAGAGCAAAAGCAGCGATAGCAGCTACGAATAATGACTTTTTCATAATAATTAAATTTAAAATTGTTAGTTAATAGATTTGTTCTCATTTGAACGGGACAAAAGTACAGCGATAAATAAATTTTGTATTTGAATATTAATTGTAATATATTTGTAAAATAAGATTTACAAATTAATACATCTGAAAATCAACAAATTAAGCATTTAAAGAATTTTGACAGATATAGAATTTTTATATTTTCAATCCTTGAAAAAGGCCGTTCAAGACAAATATCTTGAAACGCATTCCCCGTCATTTGATGATATTTCAAAATGGAGAGGGATTGACATTATTTATTTTCAAGAAGACCTTCGACAAAAGGCGAAAGGAAATATCAGCGAAAAAACATTTTACACCTACTTCAAGAACAACGCTCAGGAAAAAATCCCCAGAATTGATATGCTCAATATCCTTTCTATGTATGTCGGATTTAATTCGTGGTCAGAATTTCGAAAGAAAAACCCAATCACCGAAGATAAAAAGACGGTTGAAACTCCCGCCATCAAGCATGTAGAAAAGGAAAATCCAATTACTCAATCGGAATTAACAGAAAATAACAAACCTGAACTCTCAGTCGACAATCAGGCTTTCGACGACATCAATCAAAATATCAATTTTAATAGCACAAAACAAAATTTTCTGAAACGATATTTGTGGTTGGGAATTTCTATTTTTCTTTTTACTACGGTTCTTATTTTGGTATTTTACGATAACCTTTTTTATAAAAAATATACCTACGCCTTTACAGATGCGGACAGAAACTCTTCTATCAGAGGAGAATTAGACGTGAAAATCATTCGGGAAAACGAATCACCGATTCTTATAAAAGTAAAACCTAACTCTCCTTTTGTGTATGAAACCAAGAGTAAGAATCTCAAAATGATTATTTCCTCACCCTTTTATAGGACAGATACTGTAAAAAGAGATTTGACAAGTGCACCAGATTCAGAAAACATAGAACTGAAACCGAATGATTACGCTATTCAATTGTATTATTATTCAAAATCAATTATAGATTTTAAGAAAAAAACAAGTGAACTAAATCGACTCATCAGCGACAACGCACTTATTTACCAAGTGGTTGATAGTGATATCTATGGCATTGAGACCTTAGATAAACAAAAATACATTTCGCTGGTTACGCTTCCAACAACCTCTCTAGAAAAACTGGAAGTAATTGATTCTCAAATGAAAAACGGAAAAATAGTAATGATTAGATTCAAAATCACAGACGATGAAAAATCAAAATAAATTTTATTGGTGGGTTTTATCTCTATCAGTGATCATCTTAGGATTTATTTCCTGCAACAAAAAGTACGAAGGAGAAGACAATTCTTTGGAAACGATAAGAAATGCAAACAATAGGGTAACTTACACAAAGTCGAGTCTCGACAGTTTACAGGCAATCAATCTGATTACTTCGCAAAAAGTTCAGGATCTATTGGACTTGTCGACGCTGTACACATCTGGAAACAAGGATACAGAAATTGATTCGGTGATCTACACTCAGATGCAAGCACACTTTTTGAGCAAAGATTCCAACAATCTGAAACCGCTTTTGAAAGAAATGGACAGCCTGAAAGTGAGATACGCCACAATCAGTAACTTGAAGACCTCAAAATCTGTGATTGAAAAAGACACTTTAGACTTTGCAAACTTTGACGTAGAATATTACGACAAGAAAAGAACTTATATTACAACAGTCAATCGGAAAGCGCAATATCTGCTGAAAGCTTCACCAGTAAAGTTTCAGAAAGAATTCAAATTTTATTTCACGAGTTTCTACAAGAAAGAATCTGATAGTATAAAAACAACAAAACCCGCTAATTAGCGGGTTTTGTTTTAATTAAATCTGGGATTTAATTATTTTTTGATTTCTTCTTTAACAGCTTTTTCTTCAGCTTTTACTTCAGCTTTAGCAGAATCAGCAGTAGCTTTTACAGAATCAACAGTTGCAGTAGCAGTAGAATCGATTGCAGTAAGAGCAGAATCTGCAACAGCGTCAACAGAGTCAACAGCAGCAGCTTCTACGTTATCAGTTTTTTTACAAGCTACAAGAGCGATAGCAGCGAAAGCAGCTACAAATAATGACTTTTTCATTTTCTAAAATTTTAAATTAATTATTAATATTGTTGTTTGTGAATTATCGTGTTATAATTACAGGACAAAGGTAAAATGGTCTGACAAAAATCATTAAAAAATAGCTTGTAATAGCTTTGTAAACGTAATTTACAAATTAATACACTTGATTTTCAGTAAATTAATTAAAAATTGAAAATTTGATCTGGGGCAATTAAATGGTCTAATTGCACATCTTTTTCAAATATATCTCTGATAATTTCATTGGGTTGGAAGAAATTCAAGCCAATTTTTTTTCTAATACTGAAATTTTCTGCAAAGAAAGAATCATAGAAACCTTTGCCATATCCTACTCTATTTCCAAATTTATCACAATAAAGCAAAGGTGTTAAAACGTAGTCCAGTTCTACATTTGAGGCGATATTAGAAATAGGTTCTTTGATTCCCCAACTGTTAATCTCATATTCAGAATCGGGAAAAATCTCCACCGAAATGATTTTTTTATCTTGAATTTTCGGCACAAAAACTCTGATTTTCTTCTCAAAAAAATAATCAATGAAAATCTGAGTATTCACTTCATTAAACTTATCAATCGAAAAAAAAACATTAACCTTTTGATTTTCAATTACATTAAATTGTAAAATAAAGTTTTCCAGCAATTTTTGAGACAAAAAATTGACCTCATCTTGCGATAAGGCCATTCTTTTTGCTTTATAAAATGCTCTAAGTTCGTTTTTTGTGAGACTTAAATTCATCTTTATTTTATAAGATCTTATACAGTTTATCAGACAATCTCACTCGGAATTGAAGTTCAAAAGTAATTTGGTCTCCTGCTTTTGCATTGCTGACAGAATTTCCATCAACAAACATTTCATTAATTACAATCTCCTGTTCTCCAGTTGTTGGTCCGGAAATCAAAACTTTATCACCAACAGAAAGTTCATTCGAAAGTAAAAACTGAGCAATCTTAGATTTAGTATAATAATGTTCCGCCTTTCCTATCAAGGTTTTCTTAACTTTTATTTTCTGACGAATATCTTTTGCTTTTGCCAAAGGTTTATCTGTTAAATCACCTGAATTTTTGAATTTCAAAGCTTCAGATTTCCCTTTTCGGAAAACTTTATTGCCAACTTGAAGTCCTTTTCTCAAAGCCAATTGCTCTTCCACAGGCAAATGAATGATTTCTAAACATTCCGAAGAACAGGTATTTTCCATCACAGCTTTACAATCATCACATTGAATAAACAACAAATGACAAGCATCATTCGCACAATTCGTGTGATTATCACAAGGTTTTCCGCACTGATGGCATTGCGCAATGATATCATCCGTGATTCTTTCGCCCAATCTGTGGTCAAACACAAAATTCTTCCCAACAAATTTACTTTCAACACCTTCTTCTTTTACCTGACGCGCATATTCGATAATTCCGCCTTCCAATTGGTAAACATTTTTGAAACCTTGATGTTTGAAATACGCACTCGCCTTCTCACAACGGATTCCGCCAGTACAATACATCAAAAGGTTTTTATCTTCTTTGAAATCCTGCAATTGCTCATTGATAATCGGCAAACTCTCTCGGAAATTTTCAACATCCGGCGTAATTGCTCCTTCAAAATGCCCCACTTCACTCTCATAATGATTCCTGAAATCCACCACAATCGTATCAGGATTAGCCAGCAAATCATTGAATTCCTGAGCTTTCAAGTGAATACCTTTATTCGTAACATCAAAGGTCTCATCATTCAAACCGTCCGCAACAATCTTGTTTCGGACTTTTATCGTCAACTTCAAAAATGAGTGATTATCCTGCTCCACAGCTACATTCAGACGAATGCCTTTCAAAAAATCATAAGCTTCCAACGTATCACGAAAAGCCTCGAAATTATCCGCCGGAACACTCATCTGAGCATTGATTCCTTCGTGCGCCACATAGATTCGGCCGAGCGCATCCAGGGCGTTCCAGGCTATAAATAAATCGTCACGAAATTTCTTTGGGTTTTCAATTTTGGCATACGCATAGAAAGACAATGTAAGGCGTTCCTTACCAGCTTCATCAATAAGTCTGGCTCTTTCTTCTGCGCTTAAGGTGTTGTACAGTTGCATGCTATAAACGTTTTAAGTGAGAAAAATAATGGCGCAAAGATAAGGAATTTGGGCGAAAGTTTTCAGTTGACAGTTATCAGTATTTGGGCGTGCCCCTCGCCAGCACTAATGCCACCGCTCGGGTCGGGCTATCCGTTGCAATCTTTTTCCCACACCAATTTCCCCGCAAAAAAGGATTTCCACTACTATCCCTCACGCATTAGCAATTCCACGTTTCAATAATTAGGTTCAAAACAATATATCTTTATTATATTTACGTCATTAAAATATTAAAAATGAAGAAAGTCTTATTTTCTGTTGTTATGATGACAGCAGTTTTCTCACAAAACACTTATGCTCAAGAAATTACACTCGATAAAATCTATTCCGGCTATTACCGCGGAAAAGGAATCGCAGGAATTGCATCTCTGAATGACGGCGAAAACTACGCTACCATCGAGAAAGACGGCATTGCAAAATACAATTACAAAACGTCTCAGAAATCCGGAAATATCGTAGATGGAAAATTCGAATCGTATATTTTCTCTGCCGACGAATCCAAAATCTTGTTGCAAAAAGAAAGTGAGTCGATTTACAGACATTCATTTTTGGGGAAATTTGATGTGAAGGATTTGAAATCAAATAAAGTAACTCCTCTTAATAACGGCAACTATATCCAAGAACCAAAATTCTCTCCGGACGGAAGCAAAGTCGCTTTCATCGTTGATAATAATTTGTTCTATCAGGATTTGACTTCTGGAAAAATCACGCAAATTACAAATGATGGAAAGAAAAATTCTATCATCAACGGCCTTGGCGATTGGGTTTACGAAGAGGAATTTGGACACGCAGATTATTACCAATGGAATAAAGCTGGAGACGCAATCGTTTTCGTGAAATTTGACGAATCGAAAGTTCCGGAAATTTATATCCCAATCTACGGAAAATCGCTCTATCCAACCGAAATGCGATACAAATATCCAAAAGCAGGTGAAACCAACTCAACTGTTTCTGCTAATCTTTATCAATTAAATTCAGGAAAAACAACTGCATTAAGTATTGCAAACTTCGAGAATCATTACATTCCACAAATCTGGCAAACCAATGATGCGAACGAAATCGTTATCGCCACCAGCAACAGACATCACAGCAAAGTTGATTTGATAAAAGTGGATACACAATCCGGAAACTTGACGAAATTATTCTCAGAAACAGATAACGCTTGGATAGAAACTGATAACTTGACTTTAGAATTCTTAGATGACAATTCATTCCTTTGGGCTTCGGAGCGTGATGGATACAGACAATTATACTGGTATGACAGATCTGGAAAACTGAAAAAACAAGTCGCGAAAGGCAATTGGGAAATCACAGATTACTACGGCTACAATCCGAAAACCAAGGAAGCTTACATCCAAACGACAGAAAAAGGAAGCTTGAACAAAGTCGTTTCCAAACTGAATATCAATTCTGGAAAAACAACCTTGATTTCGTACCCTGAAGGAAACAACTCGGCAAGTTTCAGCAAGACTTTTAATTATTTTATTAATACTACCTCAACAGCTGGAACGCCTTACAAATATGTCTTGAAAGATGCGTCTGGAAAAGAAATCAAAGAACTTCAAAACAATAATGAATTGCTTTCTAAACTTCAGAAAGATAATTTTGTAACGAAGGAATTCATCACCATTCCAAACTCTGCAGGCGACCAACTGAATGCCTGGATTATCAAACCAAAAAACTTTGACCCGAACAAAAAATATCCATTATTTATGTTCCAATATTCTGGTCCAGGTTCTCAGCAAGTTTCCAATTCTTGGGACGGCGGAAACGCCATCTGGTTTGAAATGCTAGCACAAAAAGGTTACGTCGTAGCTTGTGTGGACGGACGTGGTACTGGTTTCAAAGGTTCGAAATTCAAAAAAGTGATTTACAAACAATTGGGAAAATATGAAATCGAAGACCAAATCTCTTCCGCTCAATGGTTTGGAAATCAATCTTATATCGACAAGTCAAGAATCGGAATCTTCGGATGGAGCTATGGTGGCTATATGAGTTCATTGGCGATGACAAAAGGTGCAGACGTTTTCAAATTGGGAATTGCAGTTGCGCCGGTTACGAATTGGAGATATTATGATAGTGTTTACACAGAAAAATTCTTGCAAACACCACAAGAAAATCCGGAAGGTTATGACCAAAACTCACCAACAACTTTTGCAAAATTATTGAAAGGAAAATTCCTATTAATCCACGGAACAGCTGATGATAACGTCCACTTCCAAAACTCAATGGAGTTTTCTGAAGCGTTGATTCAAAACAAAAAACAGTTTGAATTTATGGCTTATCCGGATAAAAACCACGGGATTTATGGCGGACAAACCAGACCTCAGCTTTATGAGAAAATGACGAATTTTATTTTGGAGAATTTGTAGGAAAGTCGGAAGATGGAAGTCCGAGGACGGAAGTTAAAAATCCGCAGAAGATGTTTCTTTTGCGGATTTCTTTATTTATTTAATATTGATGAGAACTTCTATTATCAATCAAAGAAATTAAAAATATTTTACCATTAACTTCTTGGTAGATTAGCGAATTGTTCTTATCAATTAAACATTTTCTAAAGTTTAGAATTTTAGATTTTGGACAGATTTCTTTATTAGTTTTAATTCTTTCAATCAATCCATCAAAATTATTTTCAAAATTTTCAATCTCATTTAAAGACCAATTATCAAAAAGATAATCCAAAACTTTGAAATAATTCTTCAAAGTTTCATCAGACCAAACAATTTCCATTATTTTGATTTTTCCAAAAGATAATTTTTGATTCTTTGTTTAGCTTCCTCGTGAGAAAAAACTCGACCGTTTTCAATATCGGAAAGACCTTTGTCAATTGATTCTCTCTGATAATCAGACAAATTTTCTGACCAATCATCTGAGCTTACATTTTCATATTTAAACTTCAAAAAATCCACAAAATCATTCACTTCATCGTACAAATCCTCAGGAAGTGTTTTGATATTTTCTTCTAATTTTTTAATTGTGATTGGCATTTTGACTTATTTTAATCAAAGTTATTAAAATTTTTTAACTCATCGCAAGTCCTAAATCTTCACCCTACTCTGCTCAGTCTCAGAACCTCCGGATTGCCTGATTTTCAAATTATTTCCTTTGCTAAAGCGGTAAGAGAAAGACAAAGTCACAACTCTGGAATCCATATAACTGAACCAACCTGCTTTTGCATTCTGGATATTTCGGATTTCGCCTTCCACTTGATTGGTGTAGAACAGATCGGAAACATTCAGTTTCAGCGTTCCTTGGTCTTTCAGGATTTTGGTCGAGATTCCTGCGCGGATGGAACCAATTGGCGAAATCAAAAATTGCCCAGAAAGTATTGAAGTTTGATATTGCCCAGCCAATTCTGCACTCCATTTTTTGCTAATCGTAAATTGATTGGTCGGCATTACAAACCAATTCCATTTGGAATCATCCAGCTTTTCTGTATAGACATTACTTTTGAAAGCGTTGTGCATCAACTCTGTATAAAGTTGAAAAGTCCACCATTTTGTAATATTTGTAGAACTATTAAAAGTAAATCCGTACGAAATCTGTCTGTCAAAATTTCCCGGTCGGCTGTAGTAGATTCCATTTCTTTGCTCATTGGTTTCGGAAATCAAATTATCAATATAACTATAATTGAAGCCAAGAGTATAATTCTTTTTGAAGGTGTAATTCAAATCTGCGTTATAAGAAAAAGTGGGTTCCAAAAACGGATTTCCACCGTAGAAAGTGTAGTTGTCCATCGGATAGGTGAACGGATTCATATCCTTGTAATTTGGTCTGTCAATCCTTCTTCCAAGCGACAATCCTACGACGTGATTTTGCAAAGAATCTGCACGATATTGAATGAAAAACGTCGGGAAAAGACTCGCATATCTTTTGGTAAATGCAGAATCCTTCACCACTGGATTTCCTTTTTGATAACCTTTGATGTCAGAATATTCCATCCTCAAACCAAGCTGAATCGAGATTTTATCAAATTCCTTGGCATAATTGGTGTAAACGGCGTGGATATTTTCTTTGTAATCGAAATTGTTTGAGAAAGTGTAATTAGGCGTTTCTATTCCATCTTTCACATCTCGGAAATCCGCGACGTTTCCTGTTTTCACAAAACTTGATTTTGCGCCTAAGTCAAAACTTCCTCCAAACAAATTGACTCCACTATAATCAGCTTTCAAAACTTTAATCGTCACATCCGAAGGCAATTTGGAATCGATTCTTGTGTCTGCAAAAACAGAATTATCCGGATTCAAAGTTTTGTTGAATTGACTTTGCTCGATTTTCGAATCGTATTTAATATAGTCTGCATTGATGCTCAACTCTTGCTTATCTTTGATTTTCCGAGTCATATTCAGATTCACAGAACCATTTTTGAACATAATATCCATTGGAATATTAGCCTCAATTTTATTGATTGTCTGTAAGTTATTATCTTGAATAATCGCATTATTCACCGTATTTCTTTCCGATGGATTGATGAAACCATTCAGCACAATTCCGAAAGTCGTCTTGTCATTCGCATAGAAATCTGCGCCGATTTTCATAGAATTGGTTCTGTTGGTTGGCGTGATGTAGGAATTTTGTGTGAAAATTGAAGTTCGTTCACCTTCTGGCGTGAAATATTCTCTTTTTAATTGTCAAATCCTGATAGCTTCTGGTTTTATTGACGCTGAGATTGGTAAAGAAATTCCATTTTTGAATTCTGTAATTGAAATTGGCGCTGTTCACACTTCGCATATATTTCCCTTGTCCATAAGCCAAATTGAAACCACCGTTGAAACC
>JAGNPP010000048.1 GCA_017989575.1 Chryseobacterium sp. | reverse complement strand
TTTTTATGAAACCCGACACAGCTGTCTTGAAAAAAGGTTCAGATTTCTACATTCCTGAATTTTCTGATGACATACATTACGAATTGGAAGTGGTTTTGAAAATCTCAAAAGGTGGAAAATATATTCAGAAAGAAAATGCTGGAAACCATTATGACGAGATTGGTTTAGGACTAGATTTTACAGCTAGAGACCTTCAAACCAAATTAAAAGAAAAAGGGTTGCCTTGGGAATTGGCGAAAGGGTTTGATGGATCAGCAGTGGTTTCTGATTTTGAACCGAAAAAGAATTATGATTTGAAGAACCTCGGTTTTTCATTAACCAAGAACAATGAGAAAGTTCAAGATGGAAATACGAAGGATATGATATTCAGTCCGGAAGATATTATCGCTTTTGCTTCTCAATATTTCACTTTGAGAGTTGGCGATTTGATTTTCACGGGAACCCCAAAAGGTGTAGGGAAAGTTTCTGAAAATGATCTGCTTGAAGCATATTTGGAAGAGAAAAAATTATTCTCACTGAAGATCCAGTAGACAAAATTAGGTTATGGTTGTTGTTTAATGGTTGACGGTTATCAGTTCTGGCTTTTTTATAATGGCTAAATTTTTGCTCTTTATAATGTATAAACTTTGATTATGAAAAAAATTATTTTACCCGTAGATTTCTCTGACAGCTCAAACAAATTGGTTGATTATGCCATCAATTTTGCGAAAGATGTAAACGCCGAAATCCATTTGATCCACGTCGCAGCAACGGACATTGGTTTCGTGATCGGTGATATGGGATTCCAATATTTCCCGGAGGTTGAAGAAAATGAGATCAAATATGAATTAAAAGAACTGAATAAACTTCAAGAAAGAATCATTTCAAACGGTGTAAGTTGCTCTCATATTTTGAAACAAGGGATTGCTGGAGACACGATTTTGGAATTCGCAGATGAAAAAGCAGGAGATTATATTGTTGTAGGTTCGCACGGTAGAAGTGGTGTTTACGACGTATTCATCGGAAGTTTGACCAAAGAGATCACCAGAAAATCTAAAATCCCAGTTTTGGTTGTGCCTTGTCATGATGAAGAATAGTCTGAAGAAACAAAAACAAAGATAAAAGAATCAAGACCTTAAAATAAAAGAACCCGTCTCGTTGTAGTAACAAGACGGGTTTTTTATTATATAATCAATTTATTTAACCTTCGTTTTTATAAATTTTCGGGTCGTAATAAGGATTTTTACCTTCTGTTGGTGAGAAGTAATCTTTGTCCTTTTGAGCGCCCAAAGTCACTACCAAAATATAACACCAATATGTGAAAAATCCGGATGCTACAAGAAATAAAACCCAGTTCAGTACATTACCAAATAGGTTGTAAAATCCGAAAGACCATTTGAAAGCTGCACTTAATGCTAACCAGAAAGATGTCATATTTTTCTTTTTTTAAATTAACTTTGCACAAATTTATAAAAAATGTTTCGATTACTTTCAAAAGAAAGCAATATTTTTTCTGTACCTGTTTACATTGGTTTTTTGTTCCTCATCATCATTTCTCTTAATATATTAGATATCAGAGATATAGATTTTTTTTCTGCAGGAATCACCTTTATGGGAATTAGTTTGGGATATTTTTTGTTCAACAAGATTGCACTGAATCAGTTTTCGCATCTTCCACTCTTTCTGTACACCATTTTTGTAATTTGTTTTTATCCCGGGAATCTGGATTTGGGATTGGCATTTACCTTTCTTTCCAGCTCTATCATTCTGTTGATATTGACCAGCCAAAACGACCAATTGCGCAAAAGTTCTTTTATGCTTGTGGGCGCAATTTTAGCATTTAATTTTCTGGTTTTCCCCGCAAGTTGGCCACTTGGCGTGTTTGTGATTTTCCACATTATTGGAACTTCCGGAAGAGTTGGTCTTAATATTTTCCGTTTGATATTCGGGATTATTTTGGTGGTTTTAAGTTATTTTGGCGTGATGTATCTAATCCATTACACGACTTGGGACAAACATTATCTGCCTTTTTACGGGAAATTTGAAATGCTAAATTCTTACTTTCCACTGTACGTTTTGGCTCCAGTTGCAATAATGTTAATCTTCTCCATTACAGATCATTTCAAACATTACAATGAGAAAAGCCCGATCAGCCGGTACAAATATACTTTTGTTCTAGTGTTTTCTCTTGCCCAGCTGATTACGATCATTTTTTATATGGGTTACCATTACGAATATCTATTGCTTTTAGCATTGCCCGCCAGCATTATTATCAGTAGAATGTTGCGCTTCTTACCCAAATATTGGATGCAAGAATTAGGACTTTGGATCATTGTTTTTACGCTGGTCGTTTTTAAAATAGTTAATTTTGTATAAAATTTAAAAAAATATTGATGCTGTATGATTCAGATAGATGATAAATTAATTTCAGAAGATGTTTTCGCAGAGAGTTTTGTCTGCAATCTTAGCAAATGCAAAGGCGTTTGTTGCGTAGATGGTGACACTGGCGCACCACTTGACAAAGATGAACTGCCAATTCTAGAAGAAATTTTCCCCAAAATAAAATCCTACCTAAGACCAGAAGGTGTGAAAGCCATCGAGGAACAGGGAACTTGGGTTGTAGACCCGTACGACGGCGGATACGTCACGACTTTGGTAAACGGAAGCGAGTGTGCCTATGTTATTTTTGATGAAAAAGGCACCACAAAATGCGGCATAGAAAAAGCCTATGAAGATGGCGTTGTTGATTGGAAGAAACCGATCTCCTGCCACCTCTACCCGATCCGGGTTAATGATTATAAAACTTTTGTGGCACTTAATTACCACGAATGGGAAATCTGCAATGATGCCTGTACATTGGGAAAAGAATTACAAGTCAGAATTTATCAATTCCTGAAAGAACCGCTCATCCGAAAATATGGCGAAGATTTCTACAAAACACTTTGCGAAGCGGCTGAGGAATGGGAAAAGGAATATAATTCTTGAAAAGACTCGAGATTTTGACACAAGATATTAGACATAAAAAAAGGATTCAAATTATTGAATCCTTTTATATTTTTATATCAAATAGATTTATTTGAACTCATCATCAGAAACTGGCTGATTGATTTTGATATCCGAATTTTTTACAGTGACTTGTTGCCCTGCCGCATCGATAGACATTTCCTCCACGAATTTGATTCCGTCAACATCTGTATATTTTGAAATAACCATTGTTCCTTTATCACCTTCCGTTTTAGCTAGCAAATTGGTTTTTGCATCGAAATAATATTTGCTGTCATCAGAAGAAAGAACTACGAAATCTTTACCATCCACGTTTTTCTTTTCAACAGTTTTCATTTTTTCAGGATTCATTCCAAGAGCGTCCATCAATTTTGCAGATTTTAGTTTCGCCACTTGATCCGCCGGGAAATCCATTCTTTGTCCCATCTGATCTGCATAACCTTTTTCTCCATCAAAAACCTGCACCATCTCCTGCCCCATCATAGATTGGCTAGACTTGAATTTGTTATCTTTTTTCACCGTTTTTCCTTCCATTTCCATTCCCATTACGCTGATGGTATTTTTCATAGAAAGAGTTTTTACAGATTCCAATTTTTGTTTTCCACCTAAAGCAGTTACATAATTATCAATCACTTGCTTTGCTGTTTGAGCTGAAATATTTGCTACTGATACTACAGAAAGAGCAAATGTCAATACTAATTTTTTCATTATATTTTTTTTAGTTATGTGAACGAAGATAGTTATTTTCCAAAGAATAACTTTCCTCATTAGTTTAGTTAAGTTTGTTTTTGTTACAAAAAAACAACTTCAAAAACTGAAGTTGCTTAATTTTTTTTATAAAATATTACTCTTTTTTCTTAATATCGTCTTTCACATCTTTGTAAGTTTCGCTTACTGCATTAGCTCCTTTTTTCGCTGTTTTTTCGGTCCATTTCGCACCATCTTTTACACCTTCCTCTGTTGCTTTTGCTCCTTTTTTCACAGTTTTACCAGTCCATTTTGCACCTTTTTTCACGCCTTTTTTGGTTGCTTTTGCACCTTTTTTGGTTTTGTCGCCCATCCATTCTGCGCCATCTTTCACGCCTTCGCCTGTTGCTTTAGCGCCTTTTTCTACTGCAGTTCCAACTGCTTTAGCATCTTTTTTAACTTGCTCTTTTACAGTTTGAGCATTCATTCCAATTGCAGCTATCACAACTGCGACTAGTGACAATAATTTCTTTTTCATCGTTTTTTGACTTTAAATATGTCTTGCAATATTAGCATAAAGTAAGCCAAAATTTTTCATTAATATTTTAATTCATAAAAAATAAATTTTAGCGTTTTTTTCAAATCGATAAAAAATATATTTTTGCAAAACTTATGGCGAAGATTAATACGACTGCAAAAAGAAAAATCCATCAAAAAAGAAAGGACGTTTTTATGAAAAAGCGTTGGATTCTTTTGATTATACTTTGCCTTTCTTTGTTGGGAACAGGATTTTATCTGCGTCAAAAAATCAATTATTACATCGCATTTTACTTCGGAAAAGAATTTGAACATAAAAAACTTTCTAATTCTGAAAAGGAAAAAGAAAGAATCGAGAAGATCACCTCATTATATTCCAACCAGACTTTTGGCTTCGATATTTCTCATTATCAGCGGAAAGAAGACATCCAGTGGGACAGTCTCAGCATCGGAAACCGTACGATCCCTTTGAAATTTGTGGTTCTACGGGCAAGTATGGGAAACCGAAAATTGGATAAAAACTTTGATCATTTTTGGGAAACCGCAAAACACCACAACCTGATTCGTGGTGCTTATCATTTTTACCGACCCGACGAAGATCCAGTGATGCAAGCCAATTCCTTTCTTTCTGTTGCAAAATTAGAATCCGGAGATCTGCCTCCAATCCTTGACATCGAAAAAGCGCCTAGAAAAAAAACGAAAGCAGAATTGATTTCCGACCTTAAGATTTGGATCAAGATAATGGAGGAAACATATGGCGAAAAACCAATTATCTACACCTATTATCACTTTTACAAAGACTATTTGAAAGGTGAGTTTGATGATTATCCGCTCTGGTTAGCCAACTACAATGATGTCCCGACGCCTTCGCCAGACGATGAATGGCAGTTTTGGCAATTCTCAGAAAACGGAATTGTTTATGGCATCAACACCAAAGTTGATTTGGATATTTACAATGGAAATCTTTGGAGTTTGAAAATGCTGACGATTGATTAGTTTAATTTTTTTATAAAATCAATCACATCTTTATTCAATTCTTCAGCTCTTTCTATTGGAACGCCGTGTGATGCACCTTTGTAGAATTTCAATTTGGAATTGGGGATTTCTTTAGCAATGTATTCTGTATGAGAACGCAAAATCAAATCATTTTCGCCTGCTAAAACAAAGACTTTTGCTTTGAGAAGGTTGAGTTGTTCTTTGGTGATTTTTGGTTCGTCAATCATTAATTGGAGCAGGCGAATATCACGTTCAGGTTTGTTTTCAGCTTTCATTTTCGCTGCATCCTTTTTCATATTTTCAACCTCACTTTCTCCTACGCCATTTGGGAAAACATTCGCGCCACTTGTGATGACTTTGTTCGTATTTTTTGGATATTTAATCGCAAATTCAATTCCCGTATTTCCGCCATCGCTCCAGCCTAGAATATTGATTTTCTTTAATTTCAATTCATCTTCCAAAGCTTTTACATCATCCGCAAATTTAATGTAGGTCAAAGGTTCAGTCGAAGTATCTGTGCTTTTTCCCTGAGCGCGTGTGTCCATCGCAATGATTTTGAAATGCTTTGAAAGTTCTGGAATTTCTTTCGTAAAAGCATCAATGCTTCCGCCATTTCCGTGAAGTAAAAATAATGGTTCGCCTTTCCCATAAACTTCGTAATAAAGATCGGCGTCTTTCAAATGCAGTACTTTTCCCACTTTTGCATTCTTTCCAAAATCAGAAACTTGAGCAAAATATATTATAGAAACAAAAAGAACAATGAGAGAAAAAATAGTTTTCATTTTGATGTGATTATTCATCAAATTTAAAATAAATACAATCAATCAAGTCAATTTTCAAAAAACAAATGACTAATAATTAAATTAAAACTTTGACATAAAAACGAGCTACAGAAACTAATTATTTATAAAGCGTCAGATCAATCGGATTATTATTTTTAGTAATTTCTTCCTTTGCTTCCTTTTCAATTTGTTTTATCATATCATTGCTATCCAAGGATTTTCCATCAAAGGAAGCAGAAACGACAACAGAAGAACCACTATTACCTTTTGCTCTCATATTTTTTGCCGGATCTTTTTTGTAAGCTTGCCATTGTTGATTGAATTTTTCATCTGTCACAGCAATAGAACGTCTAAAAAAGTTCGTATTGGTAAGACTTGACTCTTCTTTCAACTTTCTATTTCCTTTAAAAACGAAAATGTGATCGCCTTTGGAATCTTCTAATTTCAAAATCAAGCCAGGAAGTCCGGAAAAACGATACGGTCCATCTTGGATTTGAATTTCCTCTGCAAACCAAGCAATCCAACTTCTTCCCATTGCATCCACCGTCGCTTTTTGAACTTTGATTCCTTCTATTGCACTTTTCTCTGGAAGGATTTTCCAAGGTAAAGGCTGAGAATATTCTAACTTGAAATTTTCTGAACTTATCGGCAAATAAACACTAGTCTTATAGTCAGTATAATTTTTAATTACTTGAAAATTAACTTCTGCCGGTCTCAAATGAGTAAAATCAAAATGTGTTTGTCCTGTGTTTTGGGAATTTTTGAAACTCGCTGTTAGTGTAGAATCATAAACAACTTTTTTATGACTTATGAAATGTGATCCTTTTGGAGAAACTTCTAACACCATCATTTCTGTTTTGATGGAATCGCGATGCAAAGAATCTAATTTAAAATTATACTCATAGAAAAAACGGTTGTTTTGAGCATTGAAAAGTGTTAGCAAAAAAACTGAAAAGCAAAAAAGTAATATTTTCTTCATAGGTTAAAATTTTTATCTCTACAAAAATCAAGAAAAATAAAGCAAGAAAAACCCAAGAAATCGTTAAATAAAATGGATTGCTGGTTAAATTATTCTTAATTAAGAAATTAGAACCGTCGTAATATTCGTATTTTTGCACCTCAAATAAACATCCATCATTTATCCTTCATAAAAATGAATTACGTTTCTGCAGAAAATCTTAGCAAATCTTACGGCGTCAAAGTTTTGTTCAAAAATATCACCTTCCACGTGAACGAAGGTGACAAAATTGCCATCGTTGCCAAAAACGGAAGCGGAAAATCCACACTTCTGAAAATCCTGATGGGAAAAGAAATTGCAGATGGCGGTGAAGTGGTCATTAATAAAGACATTCAAGTCGTTTTGTTTGACCAAGAAATTGACTTTGACCCAAAACTTTCTGTCGAGGAATTTATGATGACTTTGGATTCTGCACCAATTCTCGCTTTGAAAAAATACCATCACGCTTTGACCTCGGAAAATCCGGATGATATGGAAACGGCTTTGGCTGAGATGGAAATCCACAAGGCTTGGGATTTGGAAAATGAGATGGAACAGATTCTTTCTCAACTAAAAATCACAGATTTGTCGGCGAAAATGGGGACACTTTCCGGTGGACAAATCAAAAGAATTGCGCTCGCGAAACTATTGACAGAAACCAGAGCGGAACATCGCCACACCTTGTTGATTATGGATGAGCCTACCAACCACTTGGACGTGGAAATGGTAGAATGGCTGGAAAATTATTTGAGTAAGGCTAAAATCACGTTGCTTTTGGTAACGCACGACCGTTATTTCCTTGATGCCGTTTGCGACAAAATCTGGGAAATGGAAGACGGAAATCTCTATCTCCACAATGGAAGTTACGCGACTTACCTCGAAAATAAAATGATTCGTGAGGACAATTTGAATTCGACTATCGACAAAGCCAACAACCTTTACAGAAAGGAATTGGAATGGATGAGAAGACAGCCGAAAGCGAGAACCACGAAATCAAAATCTCGTCAGGATGACTTCTACGAAACTGAAAAAGTAGCGAAAACTGACACTAGAAAAGAAACGTTGGCACTGGATTTTGAGATGAAAAGATTGGGGAATAAAATCCTTGAACTTAGGGACATCAATAAAAGTTATGGCGAAAAAGTGCTGTTCAAAGATTTCTCTTATCAATTTCAAAGAGGTGAAAAAGTGGGAATCGTTGGAAAAAATGGTGCTGGAAAATCGACTCTATTAAATATTATTCAAGGTTTTGAGCCGAAAGATTCTGGGGAAATTGAAACTGGAGAAACGATTAAATTCGGATATTTTGCGCAGAAAGGACTTCAATATAAAGAAGATGAGCGCGTTATTGATTTCATCAAAGAAATTGGGGAGAATTTCCCTTTGGCCAATGGAAAAACCATCTCGGCTTCTCAATTTTTGAGATTGTTCTTGTTTGATGACCAGACGCAATATTCGCCAATTTCAAAACTTTCTGGTGGAGAAAAACGCCGATTGCACTTGATGTATATTCTTTATCAAAATCCAAATTTCCTGATTTTTGATGAGCCTACCAATGATTTGGATTTGCCCACGCTAACGGTTTTGGAAAACTTTTTACAGAATTTCCAAGGGAGTTTAATCATCGTTTCACACGACCGTTATTTTATGGACAGAATTGTAGACCACGTTTTAGCTTTTGAAGGGGGAGGAAAAATCAAAGAATTTGTTGGGAATTTTTCTGAATATCGTGAGCAATTGAAAAAAAATGAAGAAAAAGGTCCGAAAATAGAAGCGCCTAAAGTTGAAAAGGGTGAAACTCCGAATGACGCTTCGACTCCGATCAGTGTAACAACCCAACAACCATCAACCAATAACCAGCCACCAAAGAAAAAATTATCTTTCAAAGAGCAACGTGAGCTGGAAACTATCGAGAAAGAAATGCCAAAATTGGAAGAAAAAAGAGCAGAAATTCTTGACCAACTCAATAACGAATCTGATTACGACAAAATCTCAAAACTGTCAAAAGATTTGGAAACGCTTTCTGAAAAATTGGAAGAGTACGAAATGCGTTGGTTAGAATTGCAAGAATAGTAGCAAAGAACCCGATTAAAAATCAATTTTCATTATCAAAAAAAATTTATTTAGAATTATTTAAAATAATGTTGGGAGATATTAACACTTTCCATACTTTTGCATAGTTTTTAAATATTCTAAATAAACAATGAAGAAGTCCATCATCTCTGCAAGTCTAATTTTGCTTTCTATCTCTGTCTATTCCCAAAAAGGTGGACAAAAAGATAGTGACACTATCAAAATTCAAGAAATTGAAGACGTAGCGTTGCATAAAACGGGCAATCCTAATAAGGCCAAAACACCAACTTCCAAATCCAATCTTACAGCAATGGAAAATCCTCAACCGGTTTCCATCGTGACTCACGAGATTATTGAACAGCAGCAAATCCGCCAATTGTCGGAAGTTATTCAAAACGTTAGTGGATTGTACTTGACATCTGCCAGAGGAAATTCTCAGGCTAGTTTTGGAGGTAGAGGTTTTACTTTCGGTTCAGAGAATCTATATAAAAACGGTGCAAGAATCAACAGTGGTGTGAATCCCGAAGTTTCCGGATTGGAACGCGTAGAAGTTGCAAAAGGCGCCAACGCCCTGTTATATGGTAATGTAGCCGCTGGTGGGATTATCAATATGATTACAAAAAAACCAATTTTCAAATCCGGCGGAACACTTGGTTTCTCGGCAGGAAGTTGGGATTCTTACAAACCTACAGTAGATATCTACGGACCATTGACAGAGAAGATTGCTTTTCGCGTTAATGGTACTTATGAAAAAGCGAATAGCTTTCGTGATGTAGTAAATTCTGAAAAGTACTATTTCAATCCATCTTTTGCTTTTAACATCGGTTCTAAAACTCAGATTATTGTTGAAGCAGATTATCTTCAGAATAATTTCACACCAGATTTCGGACTAGGAACATTTGAAAATCCAGACAAAAGTTATTTCCTGAATACTACTTCGCCCATCAGCACCTTTTTTGGTACAGATTGGCAATATCAAAATGTGAAACAAGCTTCTACTGACATCATCGTGAATCATCAGTTTAATGAAAACTGGACGTTGAATGCTGTAGTTACTTATCAGAATTATACCAAAGATTATTTTTCAACAGAACGTACAGCTTGGACTCAAAATAATAACCGATACAGATGGAGAAGAAATCTTAACAGAACTTATAACGAACAAAATTACACCAGCGCACAGATTAATGTGAATGGAGAATTCTATACTGGCAAAATCAATCATAAAATTTTGATTGGTGCAGATGCCGATTATTTGAAATCAGATGCCTACACTTATTTTGATCCTAACAGAAACAATGCTGTTTACGGAACGTCTTATTATTATGGTACCAATGGTGATGCATCTGGCTATGTTTATCTGGATGATCCTGCTTCGTGGAACGGCGGAACGATACCAACTGCCAACAAATTTGAGAAAACTAGAATCCCAACCAGAAGAATCGGAGTCTATGCACAAGATTTTATAAGTCTTACGAAAGAGTTGAAAGTCATTGCTGGTCTTAGATATTCTTATTTGGAGAATATGACCACGTTGGTTTCAAACTTTATAAATAACTCTAAAGTTGGTAAAGATAATTCTAAAACATCAGACCGTGCTTTCTCTCCAAAGGCAGGATTGGTTTATATGTCTAATGAAAATTTATCATTTTTTGCCACATATACCAATTCATTTTCTCCGAACACAGGTCGTGATGTGAACACAGATACAGGTTTGAAGCCAAGTATCATTGACCAGTTTGAAGTTGGAATCAAGAAAAATATTTGGAACAATGCTGTGGCATTCAATGTATCAGCTTACCAAATTTTGAACAAAAACTTTTATCAGCAAGCCCAGTTTTTGTCTAATGGAACCGCAAACAGCGACACCAACATCAAAGAATTTGCTGGTAAATTATTAAGCAGGGGTGTTGAAGCCGATATCACAGGAAATCCAACGAAAAACATCTCCATCATCGCCGGATTTGCCTACAATCACGCGGTTTATAAAGATACACCAGAGCTTTTTGGCTATGTCGAAAAACAAAGAGTGGTGAGAACGCCGGCTACAACGGTGAACGGTTCCGTGTTCTATACATTCGACAAATGGGTGAAAGGTCTTAAACTTGGTGGGACTTACTATTTCATCGGAGACAGACTAGCAGGCTGGAACGATACAAAAACCGGAGCAAACAGCTTGGAAGCAAGAAACGGCATTTCCAGAATCTTTAAACTGAAAGATTACAACATCTTTGATCTATCTGTTGGATATGAATATAAAAAATTCTTGATTCAAGGTAAAATTGGGAATCTTTTTGACACTCATAATTATGTGGTACACGAGAATTATTCAGTGAATCCGATTATGCCAAGAAACTATTATGTGACTTTGACGTATAAACTTTAATAAAATATCAAATCAAATTTCTAATAATAGAAGTGGAGTCATATTTTTGCCTCCACTTTTTTGAGGTAATAAAAAAATTATAATAATGGATAAAATCAAGAATACAAAAACGTTTATGAGAATCACCCACAGATATCTTGGGTATTTGCTGGCTGGAATAATGGCTG
The DNA here is from genome assembly GCA_017989575.1 of Chryseobacterium sp. Classification (GTDB taxonomy): domain Bacteria; phylum Bacteroidota; class Bacteroidia; order Flavobacteriales; family Weeksellaceae; genus Epilithonimonas. The sequence goes on along the minus strand of JAGNPP010000048.1, from coordinate 900 downwards.
TTTACGCCATCAGTGGTGTTTTGTTGGTTTACAGAGATACCGATTTTCTAAAAAAAGAAAAGAGCTATGAGAAGAAATTCGAGGCTAATCTGGATGAGAAGAAACTGGGCAAAGAAATCAAAATCAAAGGATTTGAGGTTGATAAAACAGAAGGCGATTTGATGTATTTCAAACAAGGAACTTATAACTCTCTTACCGGAAAAGCAGATTATACGAAGAAAGAACTGCCTTTTGTTTGGGACAAAATGACGAAACTTCACAAAGCAAAATCCGCGCAGGCTCTTTCTCCACTCAATACATTTTTTGGAGTTTGTCTTTTTTTCTTTGTCATATCCAGTTTTTGGATGTTTCCGCCAAAGTCCAAAGTTTTCCGAAGAGGAATGATTTTCGCAGCTATCGGATTTGTATTGGCATTACTATTAACCTTTGTATAAGATGAAATTTAACTCATTAAGACCTATTCTCTGGACCGATCAATTTGAAGAAACAATAGAATTCTATACAGAAACACTTGGTTTCGAACTTGGTGAAAAGAATGATGACTGGGGCTGGGCAACTGTTTTCCGAGATAATGTGGAGCTGATGTTTGCAAAACCAAACCATCAGTCGGTTTTTATTAAACCTAATTTTACAGGAAGTTTTTACATCAATGTTCAAAACGTAAATGAAATCTGGGAAAGTCTAAAATCTGCAACTCAGATTTGCTACGAATTGGAAACGTTTGAATGGGGAATGCGCGAATTTGCGATCTATGACAACAATGGTTTTATCCTTCAATTTGGACAAGAAATGAGGTCATAATTAATAAAACCTTTTCAAATCTATCTCTGGATCCAGCTCGGTTTTGTGTTGCAGATAATCGCACATAACATTGGAAAAATAACTTCCATTGAGCACACC
>JAGNPP010000247.1 GCA_017989575.1 Chryseobacterium sp. | reverse complement strand
AAATAGCATCATTGGAAATGTCGCGCTGTACGGCGCAACTTCAGGGAAAATATTTGTTTCCGGAATGGCAGGTGAACGTTTTGCAGTTAGGAATTCCGGTGCAACTGCCGTTGTAGAAGGCGTTGGCGACCATGGTTGCGAATATATGACGGGCGGAACAGTTTTGATTCTTGGCGGTGTCGGAAGAAATTTTGGAGCGGGAATGAGTGGTGGAATTGCCTATGTTTGGGACATTGAGCGTTCGTTGGAAGAGAATTTCAATCCTGATATGGCAAACCTGGAAGAGATTACGGAAGATGATAGATTGATTATTATTGATTTAATTAAAGAACATTTCGAAATGACAAACAGCGAATTGGCTTCCTATCTATTAAGTGACTTCGAAAATAATTTGAAACACATTATTAAGGTTTATCCTCGAGATTACAAAAAAGCGATTGAAAATAAAATAAATGAATTGAAATAATGGGAAAAGCAGACGGATTTTTATTATACGATAGAGAGTTGCCGAAAAAACTTCCTGTGGAAGAAAGGATTCAGCATTATAAAGAATTTTACAAACCGATTTCTGAGGATTATCTTCACAAACAATCATCGCGGTGTATGAGTTGTGGTGTTCCGTTTTGTCAAAGTGGCTGTCCGCTTGGCAATATGATTCCGGAATTCAATGAAGCGGTTTATAAGGAGCAGTGGGAAAAGGCGTATCAATTATTAATTTCGACCAACAATTTCCCAGAATTTACAGGTCGGATTTGTCCCGCACCTTGCGAAGGGGCGTGTGTTTTAGGAATTAATAGTTTGCCGGTTGCGATAGAAGAGGTTGAAAAAAACATCATCGAGATTGCTTTTGATAAAGGATTTGCAAAACCAATTATTCCGAAATTCAGAACGGATAAAAAGGTTGCTGTTGTTGGCTCTGGGCCAGCTGGTTTGGCTTCGGCTTATCAATTAAATCAAATGGGACATCAGGTTACGGTTTTTGAGCGTGACCCTGACATTGGTGGTTTATTAAGGTTTGGAATTCCGGATTTCAAATTGGATAAAAATATCGTCGAACGCCGGGTTCAATGGATGAAAGAAGAAGGAATTGAATTTAAAACCAATGTTAACGTTGGTGTCAATTATGCTGTGGAAGAACTCAATCGTAATTTCGATGCGGTTGTTTTGGCTTTGGGAAGTACGGTTCCGAGAGAATTGATGATTCCGAATCGTGATGCAATAGGTGTTCATTTTGCGATGGATTATCTTTCTCAAAGCAATAAAAAAGTCAGTGGAATTCAGTTTAATGAAAAAGATATTGATGCAAAAGGTAAAAAAGTCGTTGTAATTGGCGGTGGCGATACTGGTTCGGATTGTATTGGAACTTCAAACCGTCAAGGCGCGGAAGTCGTTTATCAAATCTATTACAAACCGATGCAACCAACTGAACGCGACGAAACAATGCCTTGGCCAACGATGCCGATGACTTTACATATCACGTCGTCTCACGAAGAAGGTGTTGATAGGAAATGGTCTGTCAATTCCAAAGAATTTGTGAAAGATGAAAACGGAAATCTGACCGGAATCCGTCTCGTAGAAGCAGAATGGACAAAAGATGCCGACGGAAAATGGAATCTTTATACAGAAAAACCAAATTCTGAATTTATCATCGATTGTGATTTGGCTTTCATCGCTTTGGGTTACACGCACGTTGAGCACAAAGGTTTGGTAGAGGATTTGGATATCAACCTCGACCCGAAAGGAAATCTCATCGGAAATGATAAAGAATTCAAAACTAATCAAACGAAATATTTCTCTTGTGGCGATGCGAGAAAAGGGCAGAGTTTGGTTGTTTGGGCGATTGCGGAAGGGCGAAAATGTGCGCAGAAAGTAGATGGTTTTTTATGTCAGGATAATTAATTTGTTACATTAAATTTAAAATAAAAAGCGAGTCCAAATTTGGACTCGCTTCATTTTTTTTGGAGTTGTTGGATTATTTACCCATCGCCGCATTCGTCATATCTTGCGACAGTTTTGTGTAATATTCTGTCCATAGTTTTTGGTCTTCCGGCGTCATTTTCGCCATTGCCGTTTGTGCTTTTGTCGCCCATTCTTGAGCTTTTGCGGAAAGTTCCTGGATTTTTGTAGCATCTTGAGCTTTACTTGCTGCCATCATATCTTTCACATAAGTATTGTATTCTTCTGCAAATTTTGTGATTTCAGGATTGCTGAATTTTGGAAGGTCAGAAGATTCTACAACATCTTCTACTTTTTCAGCTGCTTCGGTTGAGTTAGCTACTGGTGTTGTTTCTGTGGTTTTCGGCTCTTCTTTTTTGCAAGAGGCCAATGAGAGTGCTGCGAAAGCACCAAGAATAAAAATTGTCTTTTTCATAATATTGGGTTTGTTTTGTTGTTGTAAATATAATTATTTATCTAATTATTATAAATAATTATAATATTTTCATAAATAGTATGTTTTGTTGTTAATAATTTACTTGTAAGGGTTTACAATTATCTTAATTCTAATTTTAATTGAATATTGATGAAAAGCAGATTGGTTATTTGTTTTATTATTAACGAAATTTTTCAATTTTTTAAATAAATAAATCTAATATTCCCAAACATCCCTGTTAAAAACTTATCATTTTCGACTGATTTTAAACCTTTCATATCTCATTTTTTTTCACGATATTTGTGAGCATTTTTAATGAAAATTAATCTAAAAAAGCTATAAGCCTAAAGCTAATAGCCATCAACAAAATATGAGTCAAAAACAATATACAGCAAGTAGCATCCAGGCATTGGAAGGGATGGAACACGTGAGACTGAGACCGTCGATGTACATCGGGGACGTTGGCGTGAGAGGTCTTCACCATTTGGTTTATGAAGTAGTGGATAACTCCATAGATGAGGCTTTGGCCGGATATTGCGACACGATAAAAGTAACCATTCACGAAGGCGAAAGCATTTCTGTGAAAGATAACGGCCGTGGGATTCCGGTAGATTTCCACGAGAAAGAACAAAAATCTGCACTGGAGGTTGTAATGACCAAAATTGGAGCTGGAGGTAAGTTTGACAAAGATTCTTACAAAGTTTCCGGAGGTCTTCACGGGGTTGGGGTTTCTTGTGTGAATGCACTTTCGACCTTGTTGGTAGCGACAGTGAGCCGTGATGGTAAATTGTACCAACAAAAATATTCTGAAGGAAAAGCTTTGGCAGATGTTGCTGAAATTGGAACTACAGCTGAAAGAGGAACCGAGGTTTTCTTCCAGCCAGATGGAACTATTTTCCAGGAATTGGTTTACAACTATGACACCTTAGCGAACAGACTTAGAGAGTTGTCTTTCCTTAACAAAGGGATTACGATTACTTTGATAGATGAGAGACATCCAAACGAAGACGGAAGTTTCCAGTCAGAGATTTTCCACTCGGAAGGTGGACTTAGAGAATTTGTAGAATATATCGATGGAAATCGTGAATCCATTATGGAGAACGTGATTTTTATGGAAAGCGAAAGAGAAGGGATTCCTGTGGAAGTGGCGATGCGTTATAACACGTCGTTTACAGAGAATTTGCACTCTTATGTTAATAATATCAACACCCACGAAGGTGGAACGCACTTGGCAGGTTTCAGAAGAGCTTTGACAAGAACGCTTAAAAAATATGCGGATGACCTTGGGATTCCTGCGAAAGAAAAAGTAGAGATTACTGGTGACGATTTCCGTGAAGGACTGACTGCCGTGGTTTCTGTAAAAGTTATGGAACCTCAGTTCGAAGGACAGACCAAAACGAAATTAGGTAACTCCGAAGTTTCCGGTGCGGTTGATAAAATCGTAGGTGAAATGCTGACTAATTTCCTTGAGGAAAATCCTAACGAAGCAAAAATCATCGTTCAGAAAGTTGTTTTGGCGGCGAAAGCAAGACAGGCAGCGAAGAAAGCGAGAGAAATGGTTCAGAGAAAATCACCAATGGGTGGTTCCGGATTGCCAGGAAAATTGTCTGATTGTTCTTCCAAAGACCCGGCTGAGTCAGAATTGTTCCTTGTGGAGGGAGATTCTGCAGGTGGAACGGCGAAACAAGGTCGTGACCGTCATTTCCAAGCGATTTTGCCTTTGAGAGGTAAGATTTTGAATGTTGAGAAATCAATGGTTCACAAAGTTTATGACAACGAGGAGATCAAGAATATCTACACAGCGCTTGGCGTTTCTGTAGGTACAGAAGAGGATTCCAAAGC
>JAGNPP010000047.1 GCA_017989575.1 Chryseobacterium sp. | reverse complement strand
AGCTACCTCAATGAGTACTGCTACAAGTTCAACCGAAGATACTTTGGAGAATCCCTGTTCGACAGGCTTGTGGTAGCTTCTGTATCTCAAAAAAATAGTTTTAGGCATAATATCAAGTAGTCATATATTTTTTTCATACTTTTTTTAATGCAAAAATCTAAACGCAAAGGTCGCATTTTTTTTAAATGAATGTTGGGAAATTATAGAATGTTTCAACTCTGCGAAGCGCAACCCGACTTGAGCGGAAATCCTTTTTTGCATTGGGAAAAGCGAAGGCAAAAAAGATTGGGAGCGGAAGGCGGATAAGTTGCCCTAAAAATTTTTATTAAATATCAGTTAATCACCAATCTTTCTTAAATTTGTTTCAAATTGCTTTTATGGATATTTTGAAAATCTCGGAAGATTACGTTAAAAATTTGTTCAAAGACCGATTGTCTTCTGCTTACACGTATCATAATTTGAATCACACGATTCAGGTTGTGGACAAGCTCAAAATATTGGCAAAGGAGGAAAATATCAATCCGGAAGACACGGAAAATCTGCTTCTGGCAGGCTGGTTTCACGATTTGGGTTACATCAGCGATTGCGATAATCACGAGGCGGAAGGAAAAAAAGCGATTGAAAATTTCTTGCGGGAAAACGATTTTAATGAAGACAGAATCCGAAAAATAGGCGATTTGATTTTGGCAACGGACAAGTATTATCAGCCGAAAAATCACTTGGAAGAAATCATCAAAGATGCGGATATGTCGCATTTGGCTTCACAAGAATATTTTAAAATTTCTGAGGATTTGCGCAATGAAATCCGTGAAGTGCATCAGCAGAAATTCAGTAAGATAAAATGGGCGGAACTGAACACAACTTTTTTTGCGAAACATAAATTCTACACCAAGTTTGCGAAGGAAAATTGGCAAACTGACAAAGATAAAAATCTGGAGAAAGTCATCGCTCAAATCAAAACTTTGAAAGAAGAAAAAAAGGAGAAAAACACTCAGGAAAGTGATAAAATTCTTCTCAATAAAAAGAAACTGGAGAAGATGGATTCGCCGGAACGTGGCATTGAAACGATGTTCCGCGTGACGCTGAACAATCACACGCAACTGAGTCAAATCGCTGACAGCAAGGCAAATATTCTACTTTCTGTAAATGCCGTAATCATTTCTGTGGCCTTGTCAACCTTGATTCCGAAACTGGATTCGCCGAGCAATTCTCACTTGATCATCCCGACTTTTGTGATGATAATGTCGAGTGTGGCGTGTATTATTTTGGCAATAATGTCCACAAGGCCAAAAGTTTCGAGCGGAACGTTTACCAGAAAGGAAATCGAGGAGAAAAAAGTGAACCTGCTGTTCTTCGGAAATTTCTATAAAATGCCGATGGAAGAATATCTTTGGGCGATGAAGGAAATGATGAGCGACCGACAATATCTGTACGACACGATGATTAAAGACCTCTATTATCTCGGAATCGTGCTGAACCGAAAATACAAATTGTTGCGACTGACTTACACGGTTTTCACGATTGGGATTTTGGCTTCTGTGGTGGCGTTTATGTTGGCTTTCCGGAATGTGACGATGTAGGTTTACAACAAAATTTCACGGATAAAGTACACGAATTCCACAAATTATTTTGTGGAATTCGGCTTTAAGTAGTCTCCACAAACTCATAATCCACTTCCTCCGCCTCAAAATTAATCGTGAAGTAAATTAAAGTAAACAATACTTAGAGCTACTGAAATAAAATTGCCAACCAAGTAATAATCATTGTATCTGCTTTCTTTTTTTCTGCCTTCTTCGGTATTTTCGTTATCGGCACTTTTCAATCTTGTACCCAATTTCAAAGCTCCAAACAATGTTAAAACGTGAGGAAAACCACTAATCAAAGAGTACGTTAAAAATGCTCTTTCAACCAAACCTTTGAGGATGGATTTTACATCAATTAATCTTGAGTTCTTTTCCCTCGGCGTAATTATCGTATAAAAAACGGTGAGAATAATTTCTAGAAATACAATAATTAAAATTTTGTAAAATAAATTCATTGTTTAAATATTTGAAATCACCAATAAAATTTCTTTAGCAGATGTGTAGGAAGATATGTTCAGATTTCTTTCTCTTTTCCAAACCAAAGACCTGTTTTTGTTTAATTTTTCAGAAACTATTTTATAATCTTTAAATTCTATAAGGCTATAAATAATTTCATAATCTTTTTCAATTTTCCATTTATCTACAATATTCTGAAATATATTAAAACCATTATTCAGAATGCTATTTTTAGATTCTTCTTTGGTATCAATATAAAACCGAGAATCCTTTTCCTTCATATTATTAATAATCCTGCGTGAATCTGTTAATCCATTTCCAAGCATTTCATAAGCAATATTGGAATTAATTTCCGTTTCTATTTCCCCAAAATATAAAACATATCTCAGTTTCATTGGGAAATTATTCTTTATGATGAATTCTTCTAACTCTACAATTATTTTTATAGAATTCGATAAATTCTTGATAACCCCTTGAAACTCATCACCCAAAGTTATTGTTAATGGTGATAAGATATTTTTTTTGTATTTATTATTGATGTAGGTTGTACAATTCCGAAAATCTTCAATTAGATTTTTTTGATTTTTTTCACGACTATTCAAAACATCGCACATTAAAATATAATGTTTCATTTTTAAAATAAATTAGGAAGTCAAATATAGTGAAACAATCTATATAATTTCACAAATAATGAAATTAAATATAAAATTTCATTATTTGTGAAACAAAATTTAACCTATACTTTCCACAAACTCATAATCCACTTCCTCCGCCTCAAAATTAATTCCCACGCGCAAAGCTTTCAAACCGTTGATTCCTTGTAAATCTTCAACTTCCAGTTCTTCCACATTCGATTCTAAAATATTTTGATTTTGAAGGATTTTGATTAATTGAAGATAATCGTGTCTTTCTTTTTCCTGAGAAAAAATAATGCTGATTTTTCCGGGTTGCGTGATGCGTTCAGATGAGTTTTTAATGGTCGATTTATCGATGCGTTTTTTAATCATTTCGTAGCGCGCATTGTAGCTTCCATCGACATCGAAACGCTTTTCATCCATTCTGAATCTGATGCTGATTGGCGTACTGTAAACTAAAATTAATGACGAAACATCCAAAGAAAATTCCAGATTTTTTCGGAATTGGTTGTATTCCAATTCGCTTTCACAAAGAACACGCAATTGCCACAATCTCAAGTTTTTTAGGAAAATTGGGTCGTAAGTTAAATCTGGCGCAATCGACGAACCGATGTACATATTGTGTTCCACGCCATCTGTCTTGAAACGCTCGTAATAAAACGGAAAACGCTGTTGTTGTTCTTCCTGTCTTTTGTCGAGAATATCGGCTAAATTTCGGTTGATGGACGACAAACTTTCATCAAATTTTTTCGGGAAATCATAAACCATATCGGTTCTTGAATCCAACTTTTTGAAATAATCCGTCACTAATTGATTTTTCTCAATATTTTGAAGTTTTATCGATTGAAATAAAGGATGAATTTCCGACAAAATAAAAGTCTGAACGATATTTTCCGTATCTGCTTTGATGTCTGTTTGAAGCAATTCCTGATAATATTTCAGTCGGTCTTTCAAAGCATCAAAATCATTTTCTGTGCTAAAAGCTGAAATCAAATCCGAGATCAATCCCAACTGAATTTCCAAATCTTTTTTAATGACCAGATTTCTGGAAATTGAGGAATTTCGAACGTCGGTTTGTCCGAAAAGTGGTGTCAGATTTTGGAAACTGATATTTCGGTAAGGCAAGTCAAATTCTTCCTTATAAAATCCAATATGTCGTTCCGCTTCCTGGCGGAATTTCCAATAAACACTTGGATGAATCGACGTATATTCCCGCTGAATAATCGCCTGAATTCTCGTCTCGATTCCCGTGTAAAGCCTTTCCATCGTGTCTTCCAGATAAGGCATTACGATTTCCATTTTGTTGGCATTGATGCTGTTCAGTTGCTTTTTTCGGGAAACCAATTCTACAATTCCGAGGATTTTTTTGTCCTTGATGATAGGTGCAAAAATTGCACTTTTAATTCCGGATTCGTAAAGCTGTTCCGCCATTGCGCTTTCTGGAAACTCGCGGAAACTTCGGTCAACATCGGAAACGCTGAAGAATTTTTTGGATTCTACCAACGCATTGAAATTCTTTTCGCAAAGCATTTCATATTTGAAATTTCGTGGCGTCGAGGAGAGAGTAAAACTCTCAATAATCCCATTAATAGGACTTCTCACGAATTTATTTTCTTCAATATTTATTGCCGTGTAACCCACTTCCAAATCCGAAACCTGAAAAATCGAACGGAAAATCGTGTTCATTTCTGCTTTCAAATTTTTATCGTCTTCAATATTAATGAGCTTGCTTTTCAGATTAGAAATCGCATTTTCTGTGGTTGCATCGAAGAAGCTGATGACCGCGAAACCTTTCAATTCCCAACTTTGAGGCGGAAATTTTTCTCTCCATAAATCATAGTCTTCAAAATTGTCCATCAACTCGGCAATCTCGTCTTCGGTTAATTTTTTGACATTTTCTAAAGGATTTATTTCGATAAAATCAACATTATTCAAGAAACGATAGTGATTGACAATTCCTTCCTCATTCGGAATATCAAAAATAAAGGGCTGTACAAAATTGAGTTCAATATTATAGTAATTGCGCAAAATAATACAACAACTGATGACGTAGAAACGGTGCGGATCCATATCTTTAATAATCATATCGAAGTTCTCACCAGCTTTATCGATGATATTTTGGAAACGCTCTGTCGGATTGAAAAAGAAATTATAAAAAGGGAAACCAATCGCTTTAATCTCATTTTTAGTGAGCATTGGCGGGAACAAATCTTTTAGAAGTTCCTTCATCACCCGTTCATTTTTTTCGAAGAAATCAAGATTCTTGATGCCTGTGATGAGTTCAGGATATTGTTTTGCTTCATTCAAAATATTCCTGTGATACACTTCATAGTCAGGGTTTTGAGAAGCTTCGGACTCCATTTTCTGAATTAGTTTTTCGAAAGAAAAATTCAGCTTAAAAGGGCTTTCGTAGAAGGATTGGAATTCCATTGGGTAAAGTTCTGGCAAATAAAAAAAATTATCGAGTTAATATTAAAGTCGATGAAAGTGCAAAATTACTTTAAAAATTAATGGATTGAAAATTAATAATAATTGATTTCATCAAATGTCATAATAACGTTCTCACTCTCCCACTCCAAAATCTTCATCCAAAAAAACCTTATCTTTGCAAAAAAATTCTCAGACATTGAAGGACATCCGCGCACTTTCCCTTGAACAACTTAAAGACTATTTTGGCACGATCGGCGAAAAACCATTCCGTGCGAAGCAAGTCTATGATTGGCTTTGGAGCAAGAATATGCATTCCTTTGATGAGATGACGAATCTTTCCAAAGAGTTGAGAGAAAATCTGACGCGTGATTTTTTTATCAATCCAATTTCCATCGACTTGTTGCAGAAATCAACAGACGGAACTATCAAAAACGGTGTGAAATTGCACGATGGATTGATGGTAGAATCTGTTCTAATTCCCACAGAAAGCAGAAGCACTGCTTGCGTTTCGTCGCAAGTTGGCTGTTCCTTAAACTGTGAATTCTGCGCAACTGCAAAACTCAAAAGAATGCGAAATCTGGAAGTTGCAGAAATCGTGGACCAAGTTGCCTTGATTGATAGACAGAGCAAAGAATATTTTGACAGACCACTCACGAACATTGTGTTTATGGGAATGGGCGAACCGATGATGAACTACAAAAACGTTGTCGAGGCCATTCATAAAATCACGAAACCGGAAGGTCTGGGAATGTCGCCAAGAAGAATAACCGTTTCCACATCTGGAATTCCGAAGATGATAAAAATGTTGGCTGATGAAGAAATCAAAGTGAAATTGGCACTTTCTCTTCATTCCGCAATCGAGCATAAACGAAATGACATTATGCCATTTTCCGAGAAATTTCCTTTGACGGATATTATGGATTCGCTTCAATATTGGTATCAGAAAACGGGTTCGCCAATTACTTTCGAATATTGCGTTTGGAAAGGCATCAACGATGGCGACGATGATATCAAAGCATTAATTCGATATTGCCGACAAGTTCCGAGCAAAGTCAACCTAATCCAATACAATCCGATTGGCGAAGGAAAATTTGACCACAGAAGTATTTCTGCCGAGGAAAAATACGTCCGAGAATTGGAAAAAGCTGGCATCACAATTATGGTAAGAAAAAGCCGTGGCGGTGATATTGACGCTGCTTGTGGACAATTGGCGAATAAAACTGCGGAGTAATGATTACTTTTTTAGAAATAATTTATTTTATTTTTTTCAGTATATCAGTCATTCTATTCTTGATATATATTTATAAATCATTGAGAAAACAATCAGATTTTAAATACTTAATAATTGCTTTATTATTTTTTATTATCAATATTTTCATTGATAGTAAATTATCCAATCTAGTAATAAATGAAATTAATTCAGAAATAAGTAATTCTACTAAAATTATTTTTATTGACAGTAACAAGAATCGAATTGAAATCGACAAGAATTCATCTGAATTAAAAATCAAGACTACTTCTCAAAAACACAGCGAAAAAAAAGTTGAGAATTATCTTTTAATTTCTCCTAAAAACACAAGAATAATATTAAGAGAAGATTCCAAAAGTAAAAGTAAATTCTGGATAAAATATCCAAAATATTATTTTTCAAATATTAAAGCAGTCGGTTATTTAGAAATTAATTCTAAGTAAATTCCTTAACAAAACTTTAATCCATCAAATTTCCTCTTCAAAAAATCAATTCTTATTTTTACGAAATATGAAAAGGAATTTCCATCTCTTATTTCTTCTGCTGAGTTTTCAAATCTCAGCGCAGAAAACGCAAAAACTAAAACTTAAAAAATACAAAAGCGCTATTCTGAGTGATTCTTTGAGAGAAAGCTCTGGACTGACTGAGTTTGATGGCAGAATATTTTCCTCCAATGACAGCGGAAATACGAGCGAAATTTTTGAGATAAAACCCGGAAGTTCTTACATCGAAAAAACTTTTCAAACTGGATTAAAAAACATAGATTGGGAAGCAATTACGAATGATGGAGAGAATTTTCATATCGGGGAATTTGGGAATAATCTTGGGACGAGAAAGGATTTGAAGGTTTATAAAGTTCCTTTTAAGAATGACTCAATCATAATTGATTCCATAAAGGCAATTCCGTTTTTTTATCCAGAACAAGAGGATTTTACGCCGAAGAATATCAATAATAATTTTGATGCAGAAGCGATGATTTTCTTGGATGGAAATATTCATATTTTCACGAAGGAATGGATCACAAATACGGTTTCTCATTACGTCATCAATCCGAATCTTTCTGAAAATCAACCTGCTCAGAAATTGGAAAGTTTTGATACGGGATTTGTGGTGACGGATTCTTCTTTTTATAATAATAAATTGTACGTTGTTGGCTACACGAAAAAAGCAAGGGTTTTTCTAATGATCTTCGAGAAGGATGAAAATGGAAATCTGTTCTTTAATAAGCCATTGAAAAAGTTTGCTTTGGGAAGAGCTTTTAACATTGGACAAATCGAGGGAATCACAGCGACGGAAAAGGGAATTTATATTTCTGGCGAAAGATTCAATATAAAAATCAAAAAAGTGCCTCAAAGTCTTTATTTTGTTCCTTACAGCGAATTGAAATAATTGTTGTTGAGAATTATTTAAATCAAGAAAAATAAGTTTTAATAGAAAAAATGAAAAGAATTACAGTATTCTGCGGATCAAGTTTTGGGACAGAAGAAATTTACAAATCACAAGCAACGTCATTAGGAAAAACATTAGCAAAACATCAAATCGAATTGGTTTGCGGTGGCGCGAATGTAGGATTGATGGGCGCTATAGCCGACGGTGTTTTGAATAATGGCGGAAAAGCCATTGGTGTTTTACCTAACTTTCTAAAGTCAAAGGAGATTGCTCACGAAAACTTGACTGAACTTATTTTGGTAGAAACAATGCACGAACGAAAAACCAAAATGAACGACCTTTGTGATGGTGTAATTGCTTTACCAGGAGGTTTTGGGACGTTGGAAGAGTTTTTCGAAATGCTGACTTGGGCACAATTGGGACTTCACAAAAAACCAATTGCAATTCTGAACACAGATGGTTTTTATGATTCTCTAATCACATTTATACAAACAATGGTTGACAAGAGATTTTTGAAAGAAATCAATAGAGATATGGTTTTGGTAAGTAGTGATATTGATGAACTTATTGATCTAATGAAAAATTATGTTGCGCCAGACGTTGCAAAATGGATTAATAAAGAAAGTGTGTAAATAGATTTGATTTTTTTGTGATTTAAAAAAAAACTTCAAAGTCTTTATTTTGTTCATTATGAAAAAATAATCCCGAATTAATGCAAATTCGGGATTTTAATTTTAATTGCTTATTCTAAAAGTTTCAGTGGTTGTTCCATCAGAAATTTTCAGTATATAATTTTGGAGTTTTTGCAATTTCACATCTATCAGATTTGCACCAGATTTTAGATCAACTTGTTTTGATTCTACTAACTTTCCGTCCATACTGAAGATTTCAAGCTTGCTTTTGGAAGCGTTCCCATTATTTTTGCTAAAGATTTGTAATTGATTATTTTTAATCGGATTAATAATCGAAAATTGTTTTTTGGTTTTAATGTCATCGACATTCATATTTGCACCGTAAACAAAATCGTGAGTCACAGTTTCAGAATCTACTGTTACAGAAGTCTTCCAATTTCCATATTGATTAAATTGTGAACTTTGGAACGTAAAATACCAATAGGAAGCAGAATAAAAATTACTGTTATTAAAGGTGTTATTATACGCAACTGTATTATCTGGTCGTATTAATTTTAGATTAATTGGCTTTCCAACTGGTAAGTCCGCAAAATACAAATATACCATCACTTTCTCTCCCGTGTTGAAACTGTCTTTGAAATTGGTGGTTTCCGGCACACCACATCCATTGTCGAAAACAGCTACATCTGAGTGTGTAAAAATGGCGTTTATCTTTGGATCTACATAAGGCTTTTGGTTTTGCCACCAAGAATCTGTTGAGGAATTCCAGGTGTTACAAGCTCCGGAATACGGATCTACAAGTTGATTGTTGTTATTATAAACCTCAAAATGCAAGTGTGGGCCAGTTGAGTTTCCAGAACTTCCAATCACGCCGAGGTATTCTCCCGCAGAAACAAATGAACCAACACTTTTTGACGTCAATGAATTATTCTTCAAATGCCCGTACCAAGAGACACTTCCGTCTCCGTGCTGAACATAAACAGCATTCCAATTACCATTTCCAAAACTGCAATTTCTGTCAAAATTTCCGTTACTTTTCCCAATAATTATCCCGTCTGCAGCGGCAATGGCGTGAGCTACATTATTATCCATCATATCCCAGCCAAACGGCCAAGTAAAAATATCAATTCCTTTGTGATTGTATCCATCCGCTGTATCATAAGTTCTTGTACCGCAATTCCAATCCTGAAGCTTGTTGGGATAAGCAGAATTATGATCTACGTGATTTGAAATACTCCAAACATTATTGTGTTTCGAATTTGGATTTTTTGTGACCGGCCAGATGAAAAGAGGGTGAGCCAGTTTTTTATCTTCAGACAATTTGTTTTGGGAGCGCAATATATTCTGATTTGTTTTGAGTTCTTCCAAAATTTGTTGTCTATGCTCTGGTGAGAGACAAACAGAGTTTGCAGGCTGGTAAAAACCTTGTCCGTCTTGCGCATTAAGAAATAGTCCACAGAATAAGGACAGCAGAAAATAATTCTTTTTCATAGTTTAAGTTTTTTATTAATGCTAAAATAAATAATTTTTCTCATAAAACTTAGTTTAAGTCCAATGTCTCTTTAGAATCAAAAAGAAATCAATTATATTTGCTGAATAGTTTTTCTGGGGTCAATCGATAGACAAATCCTCAACATAGCCCCGATTGCAGTGGAAATCCTTTTTTGTAAAAAAAAGATTGCAACGGAAAGCGGGTTGGGAAAGTGAATAGAAACACAATCGTCTTGCTCCAAAAAAACATAATCTCTAAACGCAAAAAGTGGCAAATACTGTAGAACAAATCAAGGCTCCGATCTCTGAGGAAATGAAACTTTTCGAGCAAAAGTTTTACGAATCTATGAAAAGTAATGTTGCTCTATTGGACAAAGTCACGCGTTTCATCGTTACCACAAAGGGGAAACAGATGCGCCCAATGTTTGTATTTCTCTGCGCAAAATTAGTGGGCGATGTGAACGAAAAAACGTTCCGTGGCGCGAGTATGATCGAGCTAATCCACACGGCGACTTTGGTGCACGATGATGTTGTGGATGAGAGTTTTAAACGTCGGAATTTCTTTTCTATCAATGCGCTTTGGAAGAACAAAATTGCGGTTTTGGTGGGCGATTATTTGCTTTCGAAATCGGTTTTGCTTTCTACGGACAACAAGGATTTTGATTTGCTTTCCGTGATTGCAAGGACGATTCGGGAAATGTCTGAAGGTGAATTGCTTCAATTGGAGAAAGCCAGAAAACTTGATATTACGGAGGATGTTTACTACGAAATTATCCGTCAAAAAACGGCAACTTTGATTGCGGCGTGCTGTGAAGTTGGTGTTTTATCCAACAATGTAGACGAAGCGACTGCGAAAAAAATGCAGGAATTTGGGACTTATACTGGAATGGCTTTTCAAATCAAGGATGACCTTTTTGATTATCAAACGAGTAATATCATTGGAAAACCGGTTGGAATTGACATCAAGGAACAGAAGATGACTTTGCCATTGATCTACACTTTGAAGAACGCGAGTCCTGAGAATTACAAAAAATATTTCGCAACGATAAAGCGTTATAACAACGATTCCAAAAAAGTGCGTGAGCTTGTTGAATTCGTGAAATCTTCCGGCGGAATGGATTATGCGATCCAAACAATGAAAGATTACCAGCAAAAAGCACTGGCAATCTTAGCTGAATTCCCTGATAATGAAGCGAAAGAATCTTTGAAACTGATGTTGGATTACGTCATCAACAGAAAACTTTAATCTTCTTTTCGATATTCCAAAATGTCTGCAGGCTGACAATCCAAAGCTTTGCAAATCGCTTCCAAAGTACTGAATCTTACAGCTTTTGCTTTTCCAGTTTTCAAAATAGAAAGATTGGAAAGTGTTAAATCTACCTTTTCTGAAAGTTCGTTGAGTGACATCTTTCGCTTTGCCATCATCACGTCAAGATTTACGATTATTGGCATAATTAAACTGTTAAATCGTTTTCTTCCTGCAACTTGACACCTATTTTGAAAATCTCTGCGATAATATAAATCACAGCGCCCATAAAAATAAACGCTTCACTATCTCCCAAAAATTGGTTTAAGCTTTCGGGAACAAAACTGCGATGATTCAAGTTTTTGACAACTTGTCTGCCAATGTAGCTCAATAGTCCAATTGAAAGTGCATAATAACTAACTAATGAAATTTTCTTTGCCACAAAAGCACTAAACGGTTTAGTCAAATTCATTTTGTGCATCAAGTTGATCACTGTATAAAAAAGAACAGCTTTCAAAATTGAAATGATAAGAATAAAGCTGTAAACATTGTAAAAAGCTGAGCTATTGCTTTTATAGAGTTCCATCAAATCCAACTTTTGATAAAGATTTTGGATAATCTCTGGGTTGTAAAGATGGAAAACGAAATTCACAATCAATCCACCAGCTTCAATACACAAGCCGACGAATATAATCCAGGCGATAACATATAAAGCCCAAAAGACGAAGTTGTTTGTTTTTGACATAATTATTATTTTTAATGATGCAAATATCAAAAAATATTTATTGAAAAACAATAAATATTTTTCTTTTTTCATTAAATTAGATAATCATTATAATTATCATTTGCAGAAAAGTCTTTAAAATCCGTACTTTTGAAGTATGAACAATTCTCCACTTGCCGAAATTCTACGTCCAAAAACTTTGGATGATGTTTTAGGACAAGAACATCTCACAGGAAAAAATGGGACCATCAAAAGAATGATGGATAATGACACCATTAATTCTCTTATTTTTTGGGGACCACCAGGAACTGGAAAAACCACTTTGGCAGAGATCATCTCGGAGAAATCTGGGCGCAAATTCTATAAATTATCAGCCGTTTCTGCAGGCGTGAAAGATGTAAGAGACGTCATAGACGAGGCTAAAAAACAAAATCTCTTTTCTGGAAAAAGCCCGATTCTTTTCATTGATGAAATTCACAGATTCAACAAGTCTCAGCAAGATTCACTTTTGCATGCTGTAGAGAAAGGTTGGATTATTTTGATTGGCGCAACCACAGAAAATCCAAGCTTCGAGGTCGTTTCCGCTTTACTTTCCAGAACGCAGGTTTATATTTTGAAAGCTTTGACTTTCGAGAAATTAGAAGAATTGGCTGACATTTCCGTTGCGAAATACAACGAAATCCATAACACCAAATTTTTCCTTGATGAGAAACAAGCCTTCATCCAATATTCTGGAGGC
>JAGNPP010000246.1 GCA_017989575.1 Chryseobacterium sp. | reverse complement strand
CTGAAAGATAATTGAGGATGATTTCAAAATAATGTGGATTTTTATGAAACTCTTCCGCACTGAAACTCGCCTCTATAAAGTATTTGTGGAACATTCCGCTCATTCCCAATTTGATAATGATTGGACCGACGAGCGCACCTTCAATATGTTTTTGGATTTGATATTTTAATGAATTTTCATCTACATTTTCCATCAAAAAAGATTGGTACTTTTCGAAGATTGCAATCCACTTTTTACAGAGTTCTTCAGTCAATTCTTTCGAATTAATGACGTTTGGGTCGGCTAAAAATTCTGCCAAATCGCAGTAGATATTTTGATGGGAAAAAGCCTCGTTGGTTTTGGAATTGATTGATATTTTGACGACATCAGTTTCATTATCAAGGTGATAATCCAGAAAACCTTGAGATGCCAAAACACGCAATGCAACATTCAGATAACCTTCATTGGAGTTGAATTTTTCATTAATCTCAGAAAGTTCCAAAGTTTGATTTTCATTAATGAAGTCCAAAACATTTTTCTTTGACAAAGCCGAAATCACAGGCGCAGTCACGATGCCATCCAAATGTCTGAAAATCGATTCCCGAAGTTTTTTCTTATCCATAAAACTGTTGTTTTTGTGTTTTGGAAGATAGATATTTTTTTCAAAACCGAATGGATTTAAAATAAAAAAATATTTTTTGAAACCACATAGGTACATAGTTTTTTCAGATAAAATAGTTGTAAGTTCTATTTCATCTTTACGATAAAATATTAATTTCTATGTGACTATGTGGTTTATCATTTTAACTTTCAAATTAATTATGTTCAAGATAATAAACCCAAACTTAATTTAGTTATCTTTAAAACGTTCAAAACAAAATAACTATGACAAAACATCAGCAAAGAGTGAAGGCTGTTTTTCACTTTTTCGATAACAAAGATACGGTTCTGGGTTTCCGGAAATTGCTGGATTGCGCGATGGATACTCAGAATATGACCATCTACAAAGAAGCAATCGCCTTGACAGATTGGAAGGAAACAAACAATCACAATGTGGAAGACCTGATTGAAAAATCAAAGACACTTCTCGAGAAAATCGAAAAAATTCCAGTCAAAGAATATCCAACCGACGTTGCGGTTTTGCAATCTAAAAATATTCAGAAATCTTACGGAAGCAATCGGTTTTCGCTTGGTCCGGTTTCTTTGGAAATCAAAAAAGGGCAAGTTTATGGTTTGGTAGGAGAGAATGGAAACGGAAAAACCACCTTGCTTCGGATTTTAGCACAGGAAATTTCGCGTAACCAAGGCGAACTGAAATATGAATTCGATTCTGTTCCAAAAGATGGATTTGATTTGAGGACAAAGCTGGTTTACATCCCGCAACGAACCGAAAAATGGTATGGAAGTCTGAAGGATAATTTGAAATTTGTCTTGTCAAGTTATGGCGTAAAACCCGAAGAAAACGAAACGCGAACGCTGATGATGATTGCGCGTCTCGGTCTGTGGAATTACAAACATTTGAAGTGGAATGAACTGTCGTCCGGTTACAAAATGCGTTTCGAGTTGGCAAGAACACTTCTTCGAAAACCCGAAATCCTTTTGCTGGATGAACCTTTGGCCAACCTTGATGTCCTTGCGCAACAAGTGATTTTGGAGGATTTGAAAGCCATTGCAAATTCGGTGAACAATCCGATTGCGTTGATTCTCAGTTCCCAGCAATTGTACGAAGTGGAGAAGATTTCGGACAAAGTGATTTTCCTCAAAAACGGAAAATATCAGGATAACGAAAATAAATATGAAACCGAAAATCCGAATCTGATTGTAGAAATCGATACAGACCATTCCAGAGAAGAATTGTTGCAGATTTTCCAGCCATTCAATCTTGAAAAACTGAATTTCAACGGCGGACTTTTCGTGGCGTATTTCAGTCCCGAAACTGAGTTTTCCGATGTCCTTTCAGCTTTGGGAAATTCGAAAATCCAAGTGACTTACATTCGTAATATTTCATCTTCTACACGCCGTTTCTTTGTAGAATAAAAACTTCTGACCAATGCAAAAAATTAATAAAATCAATCAATATCTTCTGGAAAGATACCCAACAATCTGGAACACGAGAATCGTCTGGATGCTACTTTTGGGAATCGCCATTCACCTCATTTTCTTTTTCATCGGCTTTATTTCGCACTCGAGTCCAAGCACTTTGCAAAGTTCTGGCGCCATCAGCGATTATTTGAGTTCTGGACTTGTTTTCGTTCACGTCATTATTTCTGTTTTGATGATAGTTGGCTGGCTCGTTTTTATGTTTAAGAATAACGCTTTCAAGAGTTTTTATCCGAGTTCCGGCAAGAAACTGTTCTTTGAGTTTTTCCAATATTTCATCATTATTTTTATCTCATCGACTTTCTATTTTTCTTATATGACGGGTTTTCGCCTTTTCATTAATTATAAATATGATGACGAGAAAATGGAGAAAAACATTGGAATTATCAACAGAGCCAATGCTTTTCTTTCGCAAGAATTGGAATTGTACACATTGGATAATCGCCTTTTCCCAAAACAATTTTCCGACTATTACTGCGAAACTGAAATTAATAAAATCGATAAAAATCAGAAATATTTTGTTTATCACGACCGCGTTTATCAATATTGGAGTTTGTACGAAAAAGTGGTGACAGAGCGGGATAAAGATGGCGAGTTTATCTATCCGGAAGAGGAGGCGAAAAACGGAACCGGACTGGCTTATTTTGAAACCAGTCAAAATCAAAAATCCAGAGTTTATTATTTCAAAAATAAGGTACAAGATTTGTCGGCTTACATTCCAACCACGGCGCCGAGTTATTATAATTTCTCGGATGTCTTTTATAATGTAAATGAAAATTTGTCACCCCATATCCGAAAATACAGATATGAAGCGGGAATCCCGATTGTAGAAGATAATGATACTTTCAAAAAGCATAAAGCTCTCATTAATCAAAAAACAACCGAACTTTTGAAGAGCAAGAATTCAAAAGCCATCGAAGAATTGATGCAGGATTTCCTCGCTATTTCCAAAGAATTTGACATCAGAAATAATCTCAATGCAAAGGATTGGGCAAAGCTGGTTTCCCATCCGGACAAGTTTGAAGTGAAGCAATTTATTAAAAAATACCTTCCGAAAGCTGGTCAGGATTATGACCCAAACAGAGCCTCGGACGGCTATTACGACGGAACGGAAGTTACAATGGATGAAACTGCGGTGAGTGCGGACAATTATCTGAATGAAAACGGTGAAATTGTAAAGGATTCGGTGAGCATCAAGGAATTAAATCCGAATTTGAATCAAGAAGTTTCGCCGAAGAATTATTTCAAAAAGAATATGTCGGGATATTACTACTACACGACAGATTTGCGTTATCTTTTGGAGAATGTTTACACGGTGAAAACGTATGATTTCTTCAGTCAAACGGTTCATTATTTCCTTTGGTTTGCGTTTGGATTGACAACGTTTATTTTTGGTTTTAGAGTAACCAATATGCGCTCGTTGCTCTTCAGTATTGTTTCTGCTGGTGTTATCATCTTACTGGTTACCCTGTTTTGCGTGATGTCCGCCTTTGTTTTTAATCTAAGAAATGAGTTCTTTATTTTTTATACGATGCTGACCGTCGGGATTATCATTTTGCTGATTCCATTTCTCACTTTAAAACGGATGTCGAAGTTGTTTTCGTCGATTTTTATGTTGATTACTATCAATGCATTTCCGATTTTCATTTGGCTGATTTTGATAATCATTAATGAACATCAGACTGCAAATTGTAGATTTGAAGGTCATATTGAAGGTTTTGAGAATGGTTGCATCGGCTTTTTGGATGAGTTTGGTTTTACGCTGAGCTATTTGGTTTTGATTGTCTCAATGTTGTTTTTATATTTCTACACAGGATTTATCAAAAAATGGAAAGCACTTCCAGAATAAAAAAAATGCTTGTTCATTTTTCGGTTGTTGATTGATTTTGGAACTTCTAAATTTGTAATTAAGAATATCATTTATCATTCATCATTTATCAACTATAATCAATGAATATCAGTTTCGAACAGATGTATCAGGCTTCTTTTGAGAAGAATCCGGATTTCCAAGGTGTCTTTTGGATGGGCGTGAAAACGACGGGAATTTTCTGCCGGCCAACTTGCACGGCGAGAAAGCCAAAACCTGAAAATGTCGAGTTTTTTGATAATACAAAAGATGCCATATTAAAAGGCTATCGCCCGTGCAA
>JAGNPP010000245.1 GCA_017989575.1 Chryseobacterium sp. | reverse complement strand
TAAGTGAACATTCTGAATTAGTTTTCATTAAACCAAAAAAAAGTCCGAAAATATCGGACTTTTAATTTTATAATATTGCTTCTCTTATTCTCGTCAGTTTTCCGAGCAAGTCATCCAGCAAATCGAGTTTCAGCATATTTGCGCCATCCGATTTTGCAACGGAAGGATCGGGATGAGTTTCGATGAACAATCCGTCTGCACCAACTGCGATTCCAGCTTTGGCAATGGTTTCGATCAATTCTGGTCTTCCGCCTGTGACACCTGAATTTTGATTTGGCTGTTGAAGCGAATGCGTCACGTCCAAAATCACGGGCGAATATTCTCTCATTGTAGGAATTCCACGAAAATCTACAACAAGGTCGCTGTAACCAAATGTGTTTCCTCTCTCGATGATCGCCGTTTTATCATTCCCGGAATCTCTCACTTTTTGAACCGCAAATTTCATTGCTTCTGGTGATAGGAATTGTCCTTTTTTCAAACTTACGGCTTTCCCAGTTTCGGCGGCCGCAATCAACAAATCCGTTTGTCTCACCAAAAAAGCAGGAATCTGCAAAACATCTACATATTCTGCCGCCATTGCTGCATGTTCGTTTTCGTGGATATCTGTAGTTGTAGGAACATTGAAAGTCTCTCCAACTTTTCTCAGAATCTTCAAAGCTTTCTCGTCACCAATTCCGGTGAAGGAATCTACGCGACTTCTGTTTGCTTTTCGGAAACTTCCTTTGAAGATGTATGGAATATTGTACTTGTCAGAAAGTTTTACAATCTTTTCAGCAATTTGCAAAGCCATTGTTTCGTCCTCGATAGCGCAAGGTCCAGCGATTAGGAAAAAGTTTTTGGAATCTTTGTGATGGATTTTATCCAGATATTGTATCATTTAGTTAAAGATATTAGATGTGAGATTATAGATTTTAGAGTTTTTATTTTTGTGTATAAAATCTAGTACAAATATACGGAATTAATGGAAAATCCTTTCAGAGTTTTAAGTTGTGAAAGGGTTTATGTGATAAGTTACTTTTTTGATTCTTTTAATTTTTTTTCGATGTTCTCAACGTGGGTTTTGTATTGGTCTTCGCCGATTTCTTTTTTATAAATCTGAATCCATTTTTCAGCATTTTTCGAATCCTGATGATTGCTAAAATTGATGATTTGATTGACAATACTTTCACTTTTAAAGTTCTTCGTTCTGAAATTACTGAAGTTCTGTTGAAGATATTCTGATGCAGGAATCAATTTGTTTTGATGAAGCATTGAGTAATGCTTTTCTTTAATCAAGAGTTCTGAATGGAAATTATTTTTCTCTGCTTCATCTACAACTTCTTCGGCTTTGGCATTTTGCTCCAAAGCATTGTAGGCAAAGGCCAATTCGAAATAAAATTTCTCCGATTTATAGTTATCTTTTCTAAGTTGTTCCAATTTTGGCAAGGCTAGTTTTGGAAAACCGGCACCATTCATAAAACTTAATTTATCAACTAAAAAATCCTTTTCTGGTTTGTTGCTTTTGTAAAATTTGAGAAACTCGGGAGGATTGGCAAGTTTAAATTCTTTGACACGTTCGTCTGACAATACCGCAACCTTCAAGTCCAAGTTTTGCCATCTTGCTATCATACTACCGTTTTCGTCGGCGGGAACAAATTTTAGTTTTTCATTTTCAACTATGAGATTTCCAAAGTACTTATAAGAATATCCTGCTGTCGGATCTACGTATGGCATTCCCAAAATTAACTTTGTGTCGTTGGTCTTAGGAGAAAACACAATATATCTATTCTCGGCTTCGTAAAAAGATGTGGAAAAATCAAAATCCGAAGGCGTTTTAATTTGCGCAAAGATTTGCAGAGAACAAATTATCAAAAAGGTAAAGATTAGTTTTTTCATCGTATTTTTTTTATAATCTTATCAAATGTATTCATATTTCTGGATGTCATTTTATCTTTCAGGCTTTTTTTACCGAGGACTTTTCCGAAAGTTGAGTTGAGCGTTTGTCCTTTCGGAACTTGCCAATAGAAAATATTGTCGACGATTTTACCTTTTTCGCCGTTTTCTTTTGTAGCTTTTTCAAATTCTTCCAGCAAAGTTTCTTCTACTTTTTCAGTTCCGAGAAAGATGTAGTTGTGGAAATTTTCTATCGCTGGAAATGGGTTGTCTGTAAAAATATCATTGATTTCTTTTTCGTTTTTGATGAAGAGAAAAGCTTCATAATTAAAATGCTTTGACATAGCTTTTTCTAAGATTTCCTTCAAATCAACCACATCTTTGTCTGACTGAAACAAAATATTTCCACTCGCCAAGACTGAAGAAACATTTTGCATTCCGACATCGGAAAAGACTTTGCAGACGTCTGCCATTTTCATATTGGTTCCTTTGACGTTGACGCCCCGGAGAAATGCACAGAAGTTTTTCATAGTTGATGGTTGATGGTTGATGGTTGATGGTAAAATTAATTCTAATTGTTGAATTTTGAATACAAAGTCTGTAAAGAGTTTTTTTAATCTTATTGAAAATATTTTAAGGTTCGCAAAGATACTTCGACAGGCTCAGTTTGAAATTCAAACTCAGCAAAGATTAAATGCACTATTGATTGACTAATTATCTTTATTGCGCTTCGATAAAACTACAGTAGGATTAACAGGTCGCTCCTCTGGAGCTTTGTTTTTGTGGATGTAATTGTTTCTATTAACAGTAAGTCCCGATGGGACTAAAATACATCTTTAGTAAGAGCTATTGTAATCAAAAGGATGTCATTTTTTTATTAACAAAAAGTCCGATAAACAAAATACAGCTCCAGTCGGATCTAACTGTTAATAGGAAATAGTTGTTTTTATAATTTAAGCTCCGGAGGAGCGACCTGTTGATTTATTTTACAGAAGTAACATTTAGAAATATATCTAATTATCAACATTCTACATTTCTACATATTGAAAATCTCTATTGATTGGCAAAGTTTCAAATGATTTGGAAAACCCATAGCCCCGATTGCAGTGGAAATCCTTTTTTGCTTGCACTGACGTGAATCATCATAACAAAACGTGATGCAAAAAAGATTGCAACGGAAAGCGGGATTAAGCTCCTAAAAATTCTCTTTAAAATTAATGAAACTTGGATTTGCAATGCAAAAAAGAGTCTGGAAATAATCCAAACTCTTGTCTATTTTTAGGTTGTAGAAAAGGATTTACACCAATTCTCCGATCAAATCGTAATCTTCGGCTGATGTGATTTTCACGTTTGCAAATTCTCCAATCGAAATATAAACATCTTTCGCAGGAACCAAAACCGTGTTGTCAACATCCGGAGAATCGTACTCTGTTCTGCCGACGAAGTAGTCGCCTTCTTTTCTGTCGAAAATACATTTGTAAATTTTTCCAATTTTTTCCTGATTTTTCTCCCAAGAGATTTGCTGTTGGATCTCCATAATCTGCTCCACTCTACTCTGCTTCACATCGTCTGGAATAATATCTTCCAAAACGTAAGCGGTCGTATTTTCCTCGTGCGAATAGGTGAAACAACCCAATCTATCGAATCTCTGGTCGCGCACCCATTGTTTCAATTCCTCAAACTTCTCTTCCGTTTCGCCTGGGAAACCAACTATCAAAGTGGTTCTGATAGCCATATCCGGCACTTTCTCGCGGAATTTGTCCAACAATGCATTTGTTTTTTCGAAAGTGGTTCCACGTTTCATAGCTTTCAATAGTTCTGTATTGATGTGCTGAAGTGGAATATCGATGTAATTACAAATCTTTGGTTCGGTTCTGATGATGTCTAAAACGTCCTCTGGGAAACCTGTTGGGAAAGCGTAATGAAGTCTGATCCACTCGATGCCTTCTACTTTTATAAGTTCCTGTAGCAACTCTCCCAAGGCTCTTTTTTTGTAAATATCTAGTCCGTAGAAAGTTAAATCTTGTGCAATTAAGATCAATTCTTTCACGCCTTTTTTGGCTAATTTTTGAGTTTCGAT
Organism: Chryseobacterium sp.; assembly: GCA_017989575.1. Lineage (GTDB taxonomy): Bacteria > Bacteroidota > Bacteroidia > Flavobacteriales > Weeksellaceae > Epilithonimonas. Next base: position 306 of record JAGNPP010000245.1, on the reverse strand, counting down.
GACCAATTTTTCGATTGGTGTAGAGATGTGATTTCCTCTCATTAACGGAATTGCGCAGAACGAACAAGGTCTGTCGCAACCTTCGGAAATTTTGAGATAAGCGTAATGTTTTGGCGTCGTGGTCAGTCTTTCGCCCACCAACTCGTGCTTGTAATCGGCGCCGAGATGTTTAAGTAAAATGGGTAAATCTCTTGTTCCAAAATATTGATCCACGTCTGGAATCTCGCGAATCAAATCCGGCTTGTACCTTTCGGAAAGGCAACCAGTTACGAAAACTTTTTCTACAACACCTTGATTCTTAAGATC
>JAGNPP010000244.1 GCA_017989575.1 Chryseobacterium sp. | reverse complement strand
CTTAATGAAGTAAAATTCAAATCTCCCGCAATTGAAAAGGAGATTGAGAAGTATTTCAAACTCCAAACCCAAATTTTTGATAATCCCCCAAATTTTTCGAAAGACCAAATTGATGAAATTCATCGTAGAGCGGATAAAATTATCCAGTCCCACAAAGAGAAAAATGCGGAATATCGAATTCAGACCAAACCGGAAATCAAGAAAGGGATATTAAAATATCAATTTTTGAAAGCCGATGAAGTGGTGAATGCCTCGCTTCAGAACAGCACCGATATTACCAAAGAACAGATTGAGGCATTTCGGGACACTTCCTACGATGGAACATTAAACAATCACGGAAAGCATTACCAGTTTGCCAACTATATTGACGGAAATTGGGTTCACGATTTCTATTACGGCGAAGGAAATATCTATAAAAAATTAGAGCAACTTAAAATAGACTTTAAAGATAAGTTTTCGGTTGGCGGAACCGAAAATCAGTATGAGAAGCAGAAATCTTTATTGGAAAGCGTCCTTCCAAAACCAAAAACTTTAGATGAAATCTCCATCAGTCCCAACCACGAATTTGTCCACCAGTTTGATTTTGGAACCGTTGAAAAAGAACGCTGGAATCAAAACACGAGACAGACGGAAACCGCAACCGTTCCCTATAACCTTGCTGAAAAATTCAAGGATTTTGTCGGAACACTTTCGAGTGAGGCATTTGCAGGTTCCTCATCTTGGGAGGTCAGAAGTTTTGTAGACAACGAAAACGTTACGGGAAGCGACAAGGAACGGAATGCCTTGGTTCGTGAAAGACGAAAAGCCGCAGCCAATGATTTGTTTCAAAAATTTTTGAGGGAAGAGTTGTCGGACGATTTAAGGGAGCGTTTCGTAAAAGATTTTAACCGAAACTACAACAACCTCTCTGTTCCCGACTATTCAAAATTTCCATTGTTTTCAAAAATCCATTTGAATTTTAAAGGAAGAGAACTGCGCTTAACCGAAGTGCAAAAAGCAGGAATCGGACGACAGACAACCAAAGGTGTTGGATTACTCGCACACGAGGTTGGATTTGGAAAAACATTGTCGGGAATTCTCTCCATGCACGAAGCGATGGAGAGAGGTAACGCAAAAAGACCGCTGATCGTTGTTCCCAATGACAGCATTTTAAAACAGTGGGTGGAAACGATTTTTGAAACCATTCCCGAAGCCAATGTGAATGTTTTGGGGAATCTGGGTAAAGACTTTGACCTCTCGAAATTTGACAACAAAGACGGGGAAATCACCATCGTCACTTACGAGGGTTTCAACAATATCGGTTTTTCTGAAAACATTACCCAAAGTCTGGCTTCCAAGTTCTCCTATATTTCCGAAAATGAAATGAGAAGCGTAAACACCATCAGCGAAAGGGATTTCCAGAAAGAACTGGAAAAAGAAAAAGAATTGGTGGGTAAAATGAAGCGTGGAAAAATTTATGACTGGGAAGATTTTGGTTTTGACCACTTGACTTACGATGAAGTTCATAACGCGAACCATATCGTAGGAAAAGTAAGGATTGAAGACCGCCGATTTGCATCAGACTTTAGGAATCAGAACCAGCAGACTTCAAAACTCGGCATTAATACTTGGATGGCGGCGCAATATATTCAAGAAAATAACGACGGTAGAAATGTTACCTTGCTTTCTGCAACGCCATTTACCAATAAACCACTGGAATATTATTCTATTCTCTCCTTGATTGCGAACAAGAGATTAGAAGAATCGGGCTACTTCAATGTGAATACCTTCTTTGAAACCTTTATGGAGGCAGACAACGACATGGAGATTGACGCGAAAGGTGATGTGAAATTCAAGGCGAATGTCCGTCGTTTTAAAAACAACTCCCTGTTTCAGCAACTTTTATCAGAATTTATTGACATCAAAGGCGAGGAAGACAATCCCGAATTGGTGCGGCCCGACCGAATCAACAAGGAATATAAGATTGAGCAGAACGATTTAACGAGTGAGCAATACGAATTGCTCAATGAAAACTTCAGCGAAACCCAAAAAGGAGCGATTCTTACGCATATCCTGAATGCCCGCCTGATTGCCATTTCTCCATATCTTTCTCCATATTATGAGGGAGAAGAACCGTCTTTGGATGAGTTTATAGAGGATTCTCCGAAACTGAAGCAGACGATGGATTTGATTCGGCAGAACAAGAACGACATTCCGGATTCCGGTCAAATCATCTATTCTGAATTAGCTGTTTCGGAATTTCCGAAACTGAAGGAATACCTTGTTCGGGAAGTCGGATACAATCCGGAAGAAGTTGGAGTCATTACGGGTGCGACAAGCAAACCGAACCGTTTGAAGATTCAGGATGATTTCAATTCCGGCAAAATAAAGGTGGTCATCGGAAGCGAGGCGATTCAGGAAGGAATGAACCTGCAGGAAAATACCACGGATATTTATATGCTTTCACTTCCATATAATTTTACTTCTCTTCGACAAGTAGAAGGACGTGCTTGGAGGCAAGGGAATAGGAACGAAAATGTTAGAATCAACTTTATGCTGACCAATGACAGCATCGATGTCTTTATGCTTCAAAAACTGCAATCCAAACAGGCAAGGTACTTGGAAGCGATGAAAAAAGGAGCCGATGTTTTGGATATTTCTGATATCAGCACACAAGAACTCAAAACCGCCATCATCACGAATCCCGAAACCAGAGCGAATATCGAGATTGAGCTTATGAAAAAACGTATTGAAACCGAGAAAAATAAATTTTTAGCTGATTCTGCTTTTGTTTTAAGAAAATATGACAGCTTTATTAAAATTCAAGAGGAAGTCACCAAAGCACAGCACAATTACAACCGAATTTTAGGCTATTCCAAGGAAGAGGGCGACAATGCCGAATACTGGAAAAACCAGCTTCCATTTTATCAAAAAACGATTGATTTGACAAAGGAGAAAGTCCAAGAGGAAATTGATATTCTTTCTCAAAAAGGCGTAAATGTTACAGAGATTGAACAACAGACAAAAATTACTGAAGATAAGATTGCTGAACTGGATAAAAGGTTGGAGGATTTGCCGAATGTGAGGGAGGAACTGGTTGAAAAGTATAGGGAGCAGAAGGAAATGCAGTTGAAGGTTGATGCAAATTATGATTTTATTGCGGAGAGGAAGGATGAAAATATACTTTTATATAATTCAAAAAATTCCGAACAGATTAATACAGATATAGAAAGTGTTAACATGCAAAAAGAAGAAGAACAGAAATATTACAGAATACGTAGATAAAAAAAACAGGGACTTGAAGTCCCTGTTTTAGTCCCCGCTCTGCATAAATCACTGATTTACAGCGCTTGTAGTAGCCCGTAGGGGAATCGAACCCCTCTTACCAGAATGAAAATCTGAGGTCCTAACCGATAGACGAACGGGCCAGACTCTTTATTTAATTAAGCCAGTTTGTTAACGTGCTTAGTTAATTTGCTTTTTAAGTTTGCAGCTTTGTTCTTGTGAATGATGTTTTTCTTCACCAATTTATCTAACAAAGAGATCACTAAAGGCAACTGCTCTGTTGCAACTTTTTTATCTTCTTCATTTCTCAGACCTTTCAAAGCTGTTCTGGCAGTCTTGTGATAGTATCTGTTTCTTAATCTTTTCTTTTCGCTTTGTCTGATTCTTTTCAGAGCTGATTTATGATTTGCCATATCGTTTCCTAAATGTGGGTGCAAAGATATAAAATATTTTTATCGCACCAAATAATTTTTTACTTTTTTTTAAAAAAATCTTCAATCTTGTGTAGCCTATAGGGGAATCGAACCCCTGTTGCAAGAATGAAAATCTTGAGTCCTTACCACTAGACGAATAGGCCTTTGTTTTAGGACTGCAAAAATATTAATTAAGTTTTAATCCTGCAATACCACATTAAGGTTTATTTTGAAATTTTTTGGATTACAGAATCATCTATCCCTTTCAACTCGATGGTTTTCTGAGCTTTAACAGCTGCCTCCAGACTCGAAAATTTACCGTAGGTATAATAGAATTTACCATTTTCTTTTTCGCGGTTCACATCTTTCAGTGTATTTAGCACTTTTGAATTAGAACTGAGTTTTTGGGAAGTTACGGCAATTTCTAGCGTATAATACCCAATTCCCAACTTCTGATTCGGTACAAATGAGATTGATGTGGCATTTTTAAATCCAGCATCTCTGGCAGTTTTTAGGTTATTATCTCTTACCGAAGCCAAATTTGTAGTACCGTAGTAATATTTATATAGACCATTCTCTTTA
>JAGNPP010000243.1 GCA_017989575.1 Chryseobacterium sp. | reverse complement strand
ATTCATATGTTGTATAGTTTTTAGGCTAAAATACAAATACTAATGATAAATTTAGGCTGTAACTCTACTTTCAACATTCTTCGACCTCACCAACCACAATCCCAAAAACGTCAAAAACCCATTCAAAATAATCAGTTCCACACCAATTCTATAATCCGTATTATTCGTCACATAAAGATTAATCAGATAAGTCAAAACCGGCGCAAGTAGCGTCACTGCTAAGATGGAATACTTTTTCACAATCGTATATTTCGTCAAAATCCCAAAAGCAAACAATCCCAAAAGTGGCCCGTAAGTGTAACCCGCAATTTCCATTATAAGGTAAACAATCGACTTCTCATTAATAGCTTTGAAAACCATAATCAACGCAAAAAATATTACCGTGAACGTCAAATGAACTTTCATTCTCAGTCTTTTCTTTTGCTTCTCGGTTTTTTGCTGGTCTTCATTCAAGCCCAAAAGGTCGACACAGTAAGAGCTCGTCACCGCCGTCAAAGCTCCATCAGCAGATGGAAACAAGGCGGAAATCAGTCCAATTATAAAGATTACCGAAATCGCAATTGGAAAATGTCCCAAAGACAACGCCGGGAAAAGGTCGTCGCCCATTATGTTGTTGATTTGTCCATCTGCACCTTTGAAACCGAAAACGCCATCGCCATAAGTTGCCCCATTTTGTATCGCGAAAAGATAAAGCAAACCACCCAAAAACAAGAATGCCAGATTCACAAAAAGCAAAGTTCCGGCAAACGTCAGCATATTCTTTTTGGAGTTTTTTAGGTTGTCCACCGAGATGTTTTTCTGCATCATTTCCTGGTCAAGACCCGTCATCGCAATCGTGATGAACATCCCGCCCAGAATCGTTTTCAGGAAAAATGTTTTGGAATTGATGTCAGTATTGATGAAATGCGTGTACTGCTTTTGCTCCAAAATCGAGTAAGCTTCACCGAAAGACAAATTCAAATTCGATAAAATATAAACGATGCACGCAATCAAACTCAAAATCATAAACGACGTCTGCAACGTATCCGTAATCACAATCGTTTTCACGCCACCTTCAAACGTATAAAGCAAGATCATCAGCAATAGCACAAAAGCCGTTACCCAAAACGGAACGCCAAGAGCTTCCAAAAGGAAAATTTGAAGAATATTCACCACAAGATACAACCTCGCCGTCGCCCCGATCGCTCTCGAAATAATAAAAAACAAAGACCCGATTTTATGCGCCTCCACATTGAATCTTCGCCCCAAATAAGTGTAAATCGAAGTCAGATTCATCCGGTAATAAAGCGGAAGCAGAACGCCAGCCACAATGAAATAACCGATGAAAAACCCAATCACCATCATATAATATTCGAAGCCGCCAAAAGCATAATCGCCCGCCGTCATCTTCCCGACCGTGCCCGGAACAGAGATAAACGTCACGCCCGAAAGCGACGTCCCAATCATCCCAAACGCCACCAGCCACCACTTGCTTTTCTTGTTTCCAATGAAAAAAGACTGGTTGTCCGAGTTACGGCTTGTAAAATAAGAGATGACCAAAAGCCCGATAAAATAGGCAAAAACGAATAATAATAAAATAGTTCCCGGATTCATTGTTCAAATTTGAGTTGAACAAAAATAGTTTTTTTATCGCATTGGTGTGAAAATAATTATTTGGGCAACTTATCCGCCTTCCGTTCCCTCCCGATTTTACATCGGGATCCGTTCAAGTCGGGTTGCGGATTCCCCATCCAAACAAAAGAAGTTTATCACAACAACGCTTATCATTCCATAGGAAACCCAAAGAAGTCGTTAGAAAAAGCAAGTAGCTCCTAAATTAAAATAAAACCAAAATTTGTCATTCCAAAGGAATCTCAACCAAGTAGCGATGGGTTTAAATGAAAAATAAATATGTACCTAGCTACAAACCTATCACGCAAACCACATTAAATATAATTCTTAGGTCGCTCCTATGGAGCTTGATTTGCCGATATTCGAATTCTATTAACAGAGCGCTCCGCTGGAGCTGATGGAATTTAGCTAATAGATGGAAGAATGTAATTCTCACAGACTCGAACTTTCAATATTCTCGCATCCAGAAACAATATTCTCGCATATGTAATTTATATTCTTGCGTCCGGAAGTTATATTTTCACATCCGGAAACAATATTCTTGCATCCGGAAGTTATATTCTTGCATCCGTAAAGTATATTCTTGCGTACGTAAGTTATAATCTTACACCTGCAAACAATATTCTCGCTACCGTAAATTGTATTCTTGCATCCGTAACTTATATTCTTGCTACTGTAAACAATATTCTCGCTACTGTAAATTGTATTCTTGCATCTGCAAACAATATTCTCGCTACCGTAAATTATATTCTTGCATCCGTAACTTATATTCTTGCTACTGTAAACAATATTCTCGCTACGGTAAATTATATTCCTGCATCTGCAAATTATATTCTCGCACCTCCAAATAATAATTTATTGAAATTCGCTCCGTAGGAGCACCCTGTTAATAGAATTTTAAAACCCACCCAAAATCAAAGCTCCGTAGGAGCGACCTGTTAATGACGACCACCAACAAACCATTGATTAAACAACAATCAACTACCGCGTCGGAATCATCTTCTTCACCACAATATAAATCAAAACCGCAGACAATGCGAGAACACCAAACGACCCAATCCACAAACTGTCAAACCCAAATCGTCCCACCACATAAGTTCCCAAAAACGGCGTGAAGATAAACGAGAACGAAAAAGCAATCCCATTCAGACCCATATACGCACCTTTGTTTCCACGTTCAGCGCGCAAAGCCGTCACAGTGGACATAAACGGAAGCACCCAAATCTCCGCCACAGACAATATCGTCATCGAGAGCAAAAGCAAAGCAACATTACTTCCCAAAAGCAATATCAAATATGACAATCCAGCCATCACAATCCCAATGAACAAGATTTGAGGAATCTTCAAAGTCCGCTCTGCAATACTTACCAATGGCATTTCGAGCAACACAATGATAAATCCACTGTAACCCAAAATAAACCCAATCGTACTCTGATCCAACTTCGCAACGTCTTTATAAAACAACGGAATCGTATTAAAAAATTGAAAAAAGCAAACCGCAAAAACAGCACACAAAATACTGTAAATCAAAAACGGGAAATCTTTGTAAGGCGATTTCGTTACGACTCTTTCGATAGTTTTTTCAGGTTCTAATCTCTTTTTCTCACGGAAGATTTTATTTCGTTTTCTGAAGAAGACAATGTAGATAATTCCTGCCACCAAAGCTCCGATTGCATTTACCACAAACAAAAAATTATAAGAAATTCCGCTCAAGATTCCACCTAAAGCTGGCCCAATTGAGAATCCAAGATTAACGGCCATTCTGTTCAGCGAAAAAGCTTTCGTCAGATTTTCTGGTCTTGCATATTTGGTAATCGCTACAGAATTCGCCGGACGAAAAGTATCGCTGATTGTACTTTGAAGGAAAATCAAAAAAGCCATCATTTCAATACTCGGAAAAAATGGAATGATGAGAAATATCGGCGCACTCAAAAACAAACTCCAGGATTGAACGTAATATTCTCCAAATTTATCCGTCAAAAATCCACCTAAATAAGAGCCAAGCACAGAACCAATCCCATAAAAACTCAAAACAATTCCCGCATTCTCCAAACTGAATTTCAAATGGTCTGTCATATAAACGCCCAAAAATGGCAAAACCATCGAGCCAGAACGGTTGATGAGCATTACGATAGACAGCATCCAGGCTTCTCGTGAAAGTCCTTTGAAAGTTTTGATGTAAGAATTGAAAAGTTTCATTTTGATTTTCGAACCGCAAATTTACCCAAAAAAGAAAGCCATCCTTAAAGAATGGCTTTCAAAATTTATAATTTAAAAATTAGTCTAACATCTAAAGTCTAATTTCTAACTTCTTTTTTTATGGCATCTTAAAACCTCTCGTAGTAATCCTTCCGTAGCTGTCCACGTATTTCACTTGGACGTTTCCTTTGTAATTGTTCAGGATTTTCTCAACATCTTTTTGAGAATTGACAGGTTTTCCGTTGATTTCCATCACGATGTAATTATCTACAACACCAATTTTGTCCATTTCGCTACCTTCGATGACGTTTTTAGTAATTACGCCACTTTCCAAACCGTAATCAGTTTTGACTCTTTCGCTTAATGGTTCAAACTCAGACCCGATTTTTTCAGTGACAGTCAGGTCGTCTTTGCTTCTGGATGATGTTCCGCCTTTCAAATCTTTCAGCGTTACATTCAC
>JAGNPP010000046.1 GCA_017989575.1 Chryseobacterium sp. | reverse complement strand
TCAACTACAAATCTCAGATGGACAGAATTGGAAAAAGCCGAGGCTGGGCACCATATACCAAAGAACAATATGAAGGTGGCCGCAGTGAAGATGGCGCACTTTTCATCGGAAGCGCCAATCAAGTGGCTGATAAAATAGCCGAAATGAAAGAATTATTTGGACTGACAAGATTTATCGGACATATGGATGTGGGCGACCCTGCGCACGATGTGATGATGAAATCTATTGAATTGTTTGGAGAGAAAGTAGCTCCGAAAGTGAAGTAAAAAGACAATTATTACTTTCAATTAAACCCTTTCAGAGTTTGAAGCTTTGAAAGGGTTTTTTATTTATCAAAACAAGTTTAATCATAAGCCCAATGTTTGCTAATATCTATAACTTTTCCTGCTTCATCAAAATATACAACAGACCTATACCAAGCAAAATCTCCACTCTTTTTATTTGACCTTAGTTTACCATCACTTGTGTAATCATATTCAAACTTGTGATTTAGTGAATCAATATGATGATATAATGGTTTGCCTAAAACAGTTTCAACTTCTTTTGCAGATTGTCCCAACTTTATCAAATCAAATTTTTCTGGAGAATATTGTGGAGAAAATTTAGTATCTAAATAAGGAGAAAAAATATTTATTCCTTCAATAGTAAGAATTGCTCCCATCATAAACGTGATAAAAACTGATGAAAAAAGTAAAAGCGACGCTAATATTTTATAAAAGATTCTCATTAATTAAAAATTAATGGTTGAAGACAGAATGCGGAATATCCGAGAATCAGAATTAATGAACTTATACCGAAAGAATATTTTAAACTTTCATAAAACGCAGACTTAGAATTCTCTTTCGACAATGCAAAAACCATAAAAGAGATACTTAATCCACATATTGTGATGGGTAATATTTGCCAATACGCTTCTTCAAAGCCCATACTATTATGAGAATATTTACCAATCATTAATGCAATAAAAACTAAAATAACTGATGATGCTATTAAAACCCTGTCTTTCATAAATTTAAATTAATTCATCTTCCAAATATTCCCCGACTTTCGAACTGAGAATTTCTATCAATTCTTTGTCATAATATTTATAAACATCGGGAATATTTAGAATAATTATTTTCTTCAAATATTGTTTGCCTGTCATCTCTTTGATGTCAGTTTTGTGTTTGCTTTCCATTACGAAAACCAAGTCTGCATTATCCAACATCACATTATCCAAAGGATTTGTTCCTTCTTTTTGGCAGAGTTTCAGATTAGTCCCTGCAGACTGAAAATTGATATTAGAATAGTTTTCGCTAAAATAATCTTCAGCCGTTTTGGACCTTTGCTTATTTGCAGAACAAACAAAAAGAATGTTTTTTACCATTGATATCAATTATCATTTATTAATAATCAATTATCAATCATTGCTTAAGAATGCCCCGCGCCATCATCCGCTTTCGGTGGCGTTTCGGTTTTTTTGACTTCTTTTACTTCGACAATTTGTTTTTCATCTTTACCTTTCAGATAAGAAGGTAAATCAAGTCCAGCCATATTGAACAAATCATTCAATGGCGGAACGGTTTTCATCATTCCAGAAACGAAATTTGCCGTTGAGGTATTGCCGTCAGGATTGTTTCCGCTGTCCCAAACGGTTACTTTATCGATCTTAATATTCTTCACCGCTTCCACTTGGGTTTTCACCAATTCCGGAAGTTTCTCTATTAATAATAACTGGAAGGCGCTGTTGGTATCGCCTCCTGCAGCTTTCACAATTTGGTCATAACCTTCAGCTTGTTTGGTCAGGATTTCATAAAGACCTTTTGCTTCGGCTTCCATTTTAGCAAAGATAGCGTCGGCTTCTCCTTTTGCCTGAAGTCTAATTTTCTCAGCTTCAGCCTGTGCATCGATGATGGCTTTTTGCTTGGCAATTTCTGCCGGAACCACGATGTTTGCCTGTTGCGTAGAACGTTCTCTTTCTGCTCTGGCAGTTTCCGCTTTTTGCTCGGCAAGATAAGACTCTTCCAAAGCTTTAGCCGCCTGAACTTTCTCGGCTGCGGTTGCAATTCTTAACGCTTCTGCTTCTTTTTCTCTTCTTTCTGCATCGGAATTAGCGATGGTAATTTTGGCCTCATTCTCACCTTTTACAGCTAGTGAGTTGGCTTCGGACGTTGCAATTCTGGATTCTTTTTCCGCTTCTGCTTTACCAATCGCTTCATCTTTCCCTGCGGATGCAATACTGACCTCTCGATCCTTGTTGGTAATCGCAATTTTCACATCGCGATCTCTCTGTGTTTCTGCAATTTGCGTGTCTTTTTCTCTGTCGGCAACAGCCTTTCCGGTTTCCCCGATTTTGGTTTGTTCTGCCACAGAAATGATGGCTTCGTTAATCGCTTTTGCTGCAGCTTCCTTACCCAAAGCTTCGATATAACCTGACTCATCACGGATATCGGTTACGTTGACATTGATTAATTTCAGACCAATTTTCTTCAATTCTGTATCAACGTTTTTGGAGATATTATCCAAGAATTTATCTCTGTCTGTGTTGATCTCTTCAATCGTCATCGTTGCGATTACCAAACGAAGCTGACCAAACAAAATATCCTTAGAAAGTTCTTGAATCTGCTCTTGCGAAAGACCCAAAAGACGTTCTGCTGCATTTCCCATCGTGTCTGGCTCTGTAGAAATCGCAATGGTAAATCTACAAGGTACATCCACACGAATGTTTTGACGGGAAAGTGCGTTGGTCAAATTGGCTTCGATAGAAATCGGTTTCAAATCCAAGTAAGCGAAATCCTGAATCACAGGCCAAACAAACGCACCACCACCGTGAATACATTTGGCAGAACTGCCTCCAGTTTTCCCATAGATTACCAAAATCTTGTCAGACGGACAACGTTTGTAGCGCGAGATCAGCGCCAAGAATGTTACAAATAATACGAATACTCCGACTAGAATCAGAATAAAACTTCCGTTAATCATTTCCATATAGTGTTATTAAATTTTTTCAACAATTAGTATTTTTTCTTCGATACGAATAATTTTCACCATAGTTCCAGATGGAATTTCTTCGGTTTCTGTAACAGCCAATAATTCGTGGTTTGTGCCGTTTAGTGAAACTTGTATTTTACCCTTCCCCGATTTTGCTTCGGGAATTCTGAGATAGACTTCGGCGGTTTTCCCAACCAATTTATCGATATTGAAAGTGTTGTCTTCCGTCAATTTCGTGATTTGCTTGATGACCAGAAAGAAAACGACTACGAAAAGACTTCCAACAATTGCCGCTAGTATCACCAGGAACATTTGGTTTTGAAAACTGTGATAAAATGCGACGCCAGTCCAGCCAAATCCCATTAAAAAATTAATCAAATTCCGAAAAGAAAACAATTGAAAAGGACCGTGAACGGCATCCAAATCACCATCGAAATCTGCACCCAGTCCATCAGACAAATCTGTCCCGATAATGGTAAAAATAAGTTGAATAAGAAAAATAAGACTGGCGATGATTGCCACCCACCAAAAGGATTGCTGCAAAGTGCTCATCCCAACGAAGAAATCCATCATAGTTTTTTGTTTTGCTTAAAAATACATAATTCTTATTAAAAACACAAAACTTTATTTATAAAAACTATAATTATTTCAATTTATAGTGTTTTCCTTCATACACAAAAGCCTTTGATTCTTCAGAATAATAATTGACATCACACTCGTCAACGCGTCTGGAAATAAGGTAAGGATCTACCAGAAAATCTATGATTTTTTTCTCATTTCTGTTTTCATGGATCCAAAAATCAACTTTGTCCTTATTTTTGATACTGATGATTTTGTCTTTATAAAAATGATGAACCAGAACTTCGGCCTTCTCAAGATTATAAAAATTAAAACCAATTCTCAATCCGAAAAACAAGAGAAGACAAAAGCTGAAACGAAATATGTAGTTAAGATTAAAAACATCTTTGATAACATATTTCAAGAAATAAATCATCAAAAACAAAGCACTTAATTCTAATAAACCTAAGGAAAGATTCTTATTCATCAACGCTTCGAAGCCGGAAAGCCAATGAATGACTTTTAAAACATAAAGAATAAAGGCATCAAAAATTTGATAGAAGAAAAGAAATTTCATCCCAAAAGCTATCGCAATCACCATAAACAAAGACGAAATAATGATAATCTCCGAAAGCGGAATGATAAGCAAATTCGCAAAAATCGAAACGAAGGAAAACTGATGAAAATAATAAATCGCCAATGGCAAAGTCGCAATCTGTGCAGAAAAAGTCATCGCCGTGATGCTGTAAAGAAAATCTTCCAGCCAATATTTTGGTTTTCGAAAGAGCTTCTTAATCGGTTCTGACAGCCACCAAATCCCCAAAACCGCAACGTAACTCAATTGAAATCCAACATCAAAAAACTGATTGGAATCCACAATCAAAAGGATGAACGCCGACAGCGCCAAAGAATGCAACAAATCTGATTTCCGTTGCAACAAAACCATCACGTAATAACAGGAAATCATCAGACAACTCCGCATCACAGAACTTCCGTAATCAATAAAAATGGCAAAAGCCCAAATCAAAACAAGGCTCAAAATAATTGAAAGCTTCCGAAACTTGACTGGGATGATTTGGTTAAAAACAAACAAAGTCATCCAGAAAATGATGACCATATGCGAACCGGAAATTGCCAACAAATGCGTCAGTCCGGTTTGATTAAAATCTTGGACGGTTTCGGAATCCATCTCAGTTCTGTCCGACAAAATAATGCCTTTCAAAAACTCTTGAATCTTTGGAGAAAGTGGCGTTTGATTGATTTTATTGAGAATCTCAAGACGCTTTTGTCGAATTTCATCAGAAAAAGAAACTTCGGTTTTTGGAGTTTTTAGAATTTCATTTGGCAGGTAGGCTTGCAGATAAACCTCCTGTCTTGCGAGATATTTTTTATAATCAAATTGAAAATTATTATTAATTTCTTCCGGCCGGTGAATGTAAACTTCCGCATCATAAAAATGTTCAAAGTCTAATAATTCTTGTTCTTTCGGAATGCTGAGAACTGTTTTGATTGGCGAAAAATCTTTTATTTCCCTTGAAGGAATTGCTAAGATTTCAACAAAATATCTTCTGTTCTTTTCATTCGAATTCAGTTTTTTGCTGAGTTGAAAAACAATATTTTCTTTTGTTTGAAAAGCTGGAATATCCGGTTTATCAGAATTTTGAAAATGCAGAAAAATCCCTATTGAGAAAAAGAAAAATCCTAAAAAATAATATTTTACTTTCTGGAAAAATGGAGATTTGATGAGAATTGAAATTAATGAAATACCAGAAATTAAAAGTAGAAGAAAAATGAGCCCCTGACTCATAATCAGGTACTCCTGAACGAGAATTCCAAGTATGAGACAGATTACTAAAATGAGCAAAGGTTGTTTGTCCATCTTTGATTTGTGTTTTTATAAATCTACAAATTAAATTTATAAAAATCCTCTTCATCAGCAAAATCTGCAAGAATTAATTCAAAACAAATTAATTTTTCAAAATATCCTCCACAATTTTCAAATGGTGATTGCTGTGAAGCCACAAAAATCGCAAGGTTGTTTTCTTATCAAAATCGCCTAAAAAAGGATGCGTAATAAATGATTTTTCAGGAAGATTTTTCACCGCTTCCAATCTTGTTTTTGCCAAATTAATAAGTTTCAAAATACTTTCCTGAGTCGGAATTTCTAAGGGAATGAATTGTTTTGGCGCTCGTATCTTTCCTCTCGGAATCATTCCAAAATTGAGGAAAACAAATTTTTTCAAACTAAATTTCGGATTGTAATCTTGCGGATTTGTTATTGTCAAACCTTTCAAACTGCTGTTAAGAATCAACAACAAATGTTCGAGATGCCAACCAACAGAAGCTTTGGAAACTTTTTCATTTATCAAGTCAATTTTAGACAAAAGTGATTCTACCTTTTGAAGTTGTATTTCGATTTTATCCATTATTTCAAGTTTACGATGATTTCGGAAGCATTATAACTTGCGCCACTTCCGCCTAATTTTGAACGTAAAATTTCGTAATCATTGAGAACTTGTTCACGTTTTTTTGTGTTGAGAATTTTATTTAGTTCTTTGACTAAGTTATCCGTATTCAATTCATTTTGAATCAATTCCGCGACAACTTCTTTGTCCATAATTAAATTAACGAGCGAAATGTATTTGATATTTTTAATCAATCGTTTTCCAATTTCGTAGGAAATTCGGCTTCCTCGATAGCAAACGACTTCCGGAATATTAAGCAAAGCCGTTTCCAAAGTAGCCGTTCCAGACGTTACCAGAGCGCCTTTGGAACATCTCAACAAATCGTAAGTTTTATTAGATACGAAATGAACATCATCATCCACAAACTGCTCGTAGAAATCTTTCTCCAAGCTCGGCGCACCAGCTATGACGAACTGATAATCAGTGAAATGACTCCTTACAGACAACATCAATTCCAGCATTTTTGTGACTTCTTGTTTCCGCGAACCAGGCAAAAGCGCGATGATTTCTTTTTCGTTCAGATTATTTTCTAATTTAAATTTTTGAATATCACCTGGTTGCAAGCCTTCAATCGCATCAAGCAATGGATGACCTACGAAGTGTGTTTCTATGTCGTGTTTCTTGTAAAAATCCTTTTCGAATGGGAGAATCACGAGCATCTCATCCACATATTTCCTGATGGTTTCCACGCGACCTTCCTTCCAAGCCCAAAGTTGTGGAGAAATATAATAAACCACTTTGATTCCCAAATCTTTAGCAAACTTCGCAATCCTCAAATTGAATCCTGGATAATCCACCAAAATCAACATATCTGGTTTGTATTCCTTGATGTCTTTTTTGCAAATTTTGATATTATTGAGAATAGTTCCAAGATTTTGAACCACTTCCAGAAAACCCATAAACGCAAGGTCTCGGTAATGTTTTACCATAGTTCCGCCTTGCTTTTGCATCAAATCGCCACCCCAAAATCGGAAATCTGCTTTTGGGTCTTTTAGTTTGATGGCCTTCATCAGGTTGGAAGCGTGCAAATCGCCGGAAGCCTCGCCTGCAATAATGTAATATTTCAAGGGGTAGATTTTAGATATTTAATAAAAAGTAAAATTTATTTTAAAGCTTTAAGTTGTCAGGATTTTGATGTGCTTCCCAAACTTTTAGAACAATAATTTCAGTATGATTAAAATTGTAAAAAATCAAATGATGTCTAACAATTAAATATCTAAAATCTAATTCATTATTCAAAACACCAAGTTCTGGATTGGTTTTCAGCGGTTGCAAAGATTTTATAAACAAACGATGCAATTTTTTGCTAAATTCTTTTGATTTATTTCTATTGTTCCAGTAATCATATATTTTTGTTCTTTCTTTAATGGAGTTCTTTGTCCAAATTATTTTTCGTTTAGCCATTCTTCAAAATCTTTTTCAGCTTCTTCCTCGCTTAAAAACTCTCCATTTTCATATTGTTTTTTTGCATTTGCAATATCATCAATCACGAATTGCGGAAGTACAATCCTTTCTTTATCTAAAATTTTTTCAATTTTCGCTAAAGTAGATTCGTCTGAAAAATCTATTTTCTCTTTTATTAATTTTCTGCGCTCAAGTGTAGTCATCATCTTTAAGTTTTAAAAATTTTTAAACTAAATTTGTTTATTCAAAGTTATAAAAAAATGACAGAAGATTTCGAGATAAAAAATAAAGTAGCGGGAAGTGGATTGGTGAATTTTGACATTACCGACCTTTATCCGAAAGGGAAAAGATTGGGAATCGACATCAAGGATTTCCTTTGGGAAGGGATGATTTTGAAGGAAAAAGACTTCCGCGAAAAAATTGCGAACATCGATGCTGAGGTTTACAAAGACGCTTATGTTTACATCTATTGCTCGGAGGATGTGATTATTCCGCTTTGGGCATATTTCCTGATTACTTCCAAAGTGACTGACCCTGCGAAAAAAGTGGTTTTCGGAAACCGTGAGGATTTGGAAGTTTTGCTGATGCACAACGCAATCCAAACTTATGATTTTTCTGAACTGCGAGACAAACGTGTTCTGGTAAAGGGTTGTAGCGACGAATCGATTCCAAACAATGCCTATGTGGAATTGGTGGAACAACTGAAACCGCTTGTTAAGTCTTTGATGTTTGGCGAAGCTTGTAGCAATGTTCCGATTTTTAAAAATTAATATTTTTTCTGCTAGATTTGCCAAATGTTTTTATCTTTGAAATTACAATTTTAAAAACATAAATTATGAGTCTACTAGACC
The DNA here is from genome assembly GCA_017989575.1 of Chryseobacterium sp. Lineage (GTDB taxonomy): Bacteria > Bacteroidota > Bacteroidia > Flavobacteriales > Weeksellaceae > Epilithonimonas. The sequence goes on along the minus strand of JAGNPP010000046.1, from coordinate 4,511 downwards.
TAATCACAGGCAGTACAGGCAACCAGGTTGCAACACAAGCCGAAAACAAATTCGGGATCAGCAAAAATCAAATCATTGCATTGCTAGTTGTAGCTGCGCCATTGGTCATCAGCTATTTGAAAAAGAAATCGGAAAACGCGGACGAAGCAGAAAAACTGAATGCAACCCTAGACAAACATCACGACGGAAGCATTTTGAACAATCCTGCACAAGCACTTGAAAGAGAATCCGAAGGAAACTCGATTCTTGACCATATTTTCGGAGGAAACAAAGCAAACGTAGAAAACCAACTGTCTCAAAACACTGGAATTTCTATGGACAAAATCGGACCGATTTTAGCAATGCTTGCTCCAGTAATTATGGGCTACATCGGACAGCAAAAACAAGCCAGCAACGTCACTTCTGGTGGTGGATTGGGCGATTTACTTGGCGGGATTTTGGGAAGTTCTTCTCAACAAGCTCAAGCTTCCAACGACCCTTTGAGCAACATCTTAGGAAGCGTACTTGGTAGCGCCACACAATCTTCTGGAGGTGGATTAGGCGATATTCTAGGAAGTGTTCTTGGCGGAGGAAACCAACAGCAACAATCTCAGCAAGGCGGTCTTGGTGGATTATTAGGAAGCATTTTCGGAAAATAATTTCCATTTAAAAATACGAAAGCCGGCTCAAAAAACATTGAGCCGGCTTTTTTTATTCCTCTGTAGATTTTTTCACCTTTTCAGCCTTCGGTTTTGCGACTTTTGGTTTTGGTTCCGCGTTCGGTTTTTCAATTTTCTCTGCAATGGTTACAGATTTCGAAGCTTTTCTGGGTCTTGTCTTGCCGTAGCTACCACTAATTCTTTTTCCTCTGGTAGATTTTTTATCACCTTTTCCCATAATAATTAAGTATTTGATTTTGACTAAATTACAATAATTTTCCGAGATTACCAAGAATTAGGGCGTGTCCCTCGCCAAAGCTTCTCCCACAGCTCGGGTCGGGCTATCCGTTCCTATCTTTTGCTTTTTCACAACGTTTTGTCATCCTGAAGTTCTCGAAGGACAAAAAAGCAAAAGAATATCCACTACTATCCCTCACGCGCTTCGCCCCGATTGAAGATTTCTCAATAAAAAAAACCTTTCCATATCAATCAAATTAATTCCCATCAAAACATTATCTTTGCACTCGGAAATTGGACGCATAAATGTCTAATCTCTAAAGTCTAACATCTAACATCTAAAAAAATGTTCCGTACAAACACCAACGGCGAACTGACGCTGAAAAATCTTAATGAAAAAGTAACACTTTCCGGATGGGTACAAACCATTCGCGACAAAGGTTTTATGATTTGGATAGATTTGCGAGACCGTTACGGAATTACCCAATTGGTTTTCGATCAAGACCGTTCTACAGCCGAATTGCTAGAAGAAGCCAAAAAATTAGGTCGTGAATTCGTCATTAAAGTTGAAGGAACCGTTATCGAAAGAATTTCCAAAAACCCGAAAATTCCGACCGGAGAAATCGAAATTTTGGTTGAAAAATTGACCATTTTAAATGAATCTCAACTTCCACCTTTCACCATCGAAGACGAAACCGACGGTGGCGAAGAATTGAGAATGAAATACAGATACTTGGACATCAGAAGAAATCCCGTGAAAGATAAACTGATTTTCCGTCACAAAATGGCGCAGAAAGTGAGAAATTATCTTTCAGAAGAAGGCTTTATCGAAGTTGAAACGCCGGTTTTAATTAAATCAACTCCGGAAGGTGCGAGAGATTTCGTGGTTCCGAGCAGAATGAATCCGGGACAGTTTTACGCACTTCCACAATCGCCACAAACTTTCAAACAATTGTTGATGGTTGGCGGAATGGATCGATATTTCCAAATCGTGAAATGTTTCCGTGATGAAGATTTGAGAGCCGACAGACAGCCGGAATTCACCCAAATCGATTGTGAAATGGCGTTTGTAGAACAGGAAGATATTATGAATGTTTTCGAAGGAATGACGAAAGTTCTTTTGAAAGACATCACAGGAAACGAATTCCAGGATTTCCCAAGAATGACCTTCGCCGATGCGATGCAAAAATATGGAAACGACAAACCGGATATCCGTTTCGGAATGGAATTTCACGAGTTGAATGATTTAACAAAAGGAAAAGATTTCAAAATATTCGATGATGCAGAATTGGTGGTCGGAATCAATGTTGAGGGAATTGCAGATTACACCAGAAAACAAATCGACGAATTGGTAGATTGGGTAAAACGCCCACAAATCGGCGCTACAGGATTGGTTTGGATTAAATTCCAGAATGATGGCGTTGTAACTTCGTCTGTCAATAAATTTTACAACGAGGAAGATTTAAAGAAAATCACAGAAGAATTCGGAGCAAAAGCGGGAGATTTAATTTTCGTAATGTCTGGAAATGCTGACAAAGTGAGAACGCAACTTTCCGCTTTGAGAATGGAACTCGGAAACCGTCTTGGACTAAGAAAAGGAAACGAATTCGCACCACTTTGGGTTGTTGATTTCCCGTTGCTGGAATTTGACGAAGAATCCGGAAGATACCACGCAATGCATCACCCTTTCACCTCTCCAAAAACCGAAGATTTCCACCTTTTGGAAACCGACCCAGGAAAAGCCAGAGCCAACGCTTATGATTTGGTTTTGAACGGAAACGAAATTGGTGGCGGTTCTATCAGAATTTTCGACAGAGATTTGCAGTCGAAAATGTTTGACCTTTTAGGATTCTCAAAAGAAGAAGCAGAAGCACAGTTCGGATTCTTGATGAATGCCTTCAAATACGGCGCTCCGCCACACGGAGGATTGGCTTTCGGATTTGATAGATTGGTCGCAATTCTTGATGGAAATGAAGTGATTAGAGATTACATCGCTTTCCCGAAAAATAATTCCGGACGAGATGTGATGATTGATGCGCCGGCTAAAATTGCTGATGAACAGTTGGATGAGTTGGAATTGAAATTGAATTTAAAAGCATAAATTAGAAGCGAGATTTTTTTTCTCGCTTTTTTTATTGAGAAATACTAAATTTTGTTTATTGAAATAATATTTTGAAATTCAAAATATTGAATTATCTTTGTATTCACTAATGAGAATTATAACTTTTTTAAGAATTAAAGAATTTGTAGAAAAGCATTCTGATGCAGATATTGCTTTGCGAGATTGGTATAAAAAAACTCAAAACGCTGAATGGAAAAGCTTTACTGATGTAAAAGAAACTTTTAATTCTGTAGATTATGTGGGAAATAATCGGTATGTATTCAATATTAAAGGAAATAATTACAGATTGGTTGCCATTATAATTTTCGCCTCACAAAAAGTTTACATTCGATATATCGGAACTCATAAAGATTATGACAAAATAGACGCTTCAAATATTTAGAAAATGACAGAAAAACAATATAAAGTAGCCTGCGAAAGAATAGAAGAGCTTCTGAAAACAGTAGGAAACGATACTTCTGAGAATGATAAAAATTTCATTGAACTTGATTTTCTATCCGATGCTGTTGCTGATTACGAAGAAAAATATTTTCCTGTAGAAACTCCAAGTTTGCAAGATGTCATCAAGCTAAGAATGTACGAAATGGGTATTTCACAGGTAAAACTTTCCGAAATTCTAAACGTAAGCCCGTCAAGAGTCAGCGAATATCTTAACGGTAAATCTGAGCCCACGCTCAAAGTTGCCCGAGAAATTAGCAAAAAATTAAAGATTGATGCTTCGGTGGTTTTGGGAGTTTGAAAATTTTTCAATTATAATAAAAAAAGAAATAACTTCTTCGCCCTATCATTTTTAAAAATCACAAATCACATTCCCAACAATTTGCAAAGTTCTTCCTTTTTATTCACGGAAACAGAAATAGATTTACCGTTCAGCAATTCCACCATATTTCCGTGGATACTTCTTACAAAATCAAGATTCAAGATAAATGAACGCTGAACTCTAAAGAATTTTTTATTTTGCAAACTGTCTTCCATTGAGGTAAGTGTCATTTGAGTGGAATATATTTCCGATGTTGTCATCACATTCAGATAATCGCCTTGAGCTTCGATGTATAAAATTTCTGATTACAAAATTTTGATAATTTTCCCTTCAGATTTTATAAAAATTTTGTCATTTTCATTTTGTAAATTCGAAGAATTTTTCTTTAAATCGATGTGCTTTTTAGCTTTTTGTACTGCTTTTAAAAACCGGTCAAAACGAACTGGTTTTACCAAATAATCTGTTGCTCCAGTATCAAAACCGTCTAAAGCAAACTCCCGATAAGCAGTAATAAAAATAAAAACGGGAGGATTTTCTAAGGTTCGAAGGAAATCCAGACCGTTTATTTTTGGCATTTCAATATCACTAAAAACAAGGTCGACGGGATTTTCTTCCAGAAAAGATAAAGCTGTCAAAGGGTTTTCAAAAATCCCCAGAATGTTGAGATAAGAAATTTCTTTGGCGAAAGACTCTACGAGGTCTCTTCCAAGTGGTTCGTCATCGATAATGATGCAATTTATTTTTTCCATTATTT
>JAGNPP010000045.1 GCA_017989575.1 Chryseobacterium sp. | reverse complement strand
GAATGATGATCCAGACTGATGTAACTTTCATTAGCCAAAATCAAATCGCTTTCCTGATATTCCTTCGCATCATAAATCAGCTGAATGGCATTATTAATCGAATACGGATTGAAAATCGTCCCAAACGGATTGTTCAAAGATTGGATTTGACCTTCGGAGAATTTCTCGTGCATCTCTGTCGCAAAACAAGAACCAATGGAAAATATGCAATCTTCCGTTCCTATTTTCTTTTCACTTTCATCAATATCTACTTCTGTCCTGAATTTCATCTTTGTTTTTTGTTGAACATTTGATTTGTTGATTCGTAAAACTGTTTTTAAGGCAACAATCGATTCTACAATTTTACGATTTTACAGTTTTACATTTTTTTAGCTTTCTCTTCTCAGCAGGTAATTTGCCAGTTCTCGGAAAGGCAATTTTTCTTCATCGGAAAGATTGATTTTGTCGAGATAAGATTGTCCAATTTCGTTGTGTTTTTGGATGAGTCTTAGAACTTTGTCATCTACTTTTGTTCTTCGGAATATTTTTTCTACACTGTAAACTTTGTCAACATTGTCTGTTTTTTTGGTGTACCAGTAATTCAGTTCAGATAATTCCTCTGCATTGGCGTGCTCAAGTGCCAAAAGATAAAGAATGGTTTTCTTATTTTCATAAATATCCCCAGCGTGTTTCTTCCCAAACTGCTCTTGATTTCCGAAAACGTCCAAGTAATCATCCATAATCTGGAACGCGATCCCGATGTGTTTTCCAAAGTTGTACATCGCTTCTGCATCTTCTTCTGACGCGCCGGCAATCAAGGCTCCAATTTGGAAAGATGACGCGCTAAGAACGCCTGTCTTCGAAGTAATCATTTGAATGTAATCATCATAAGTCACATTCGTCATATTCTCAAAATTGATATCCAATTGCTGACCTTCGCAAAGAACGGCTCCAGTTTCAGAAAATATCTTGATGCATTTTTTGAATAATTCCGGCTCCAGATCTTCAAAAAACTGATAAGCCTTGATCAAAAGTGCATCTCCGGAAAGAATTCCAACATTAATCCCGTGAAGGGTATGAATTGTTGGTTTATTTCTCCTCAATGGCGCTTCATCCATAATATCATCGTGGATCAATGTAAAATTGTGGAAAAATTCGATTGCCAAAGATGGTTTCAAAGCTTTTTCCAAATCGCCTTTGAAAAGATCGCAAGCCATCAAAACCATTATCGGACGAAGCCTTTTCCCACCGTGCGAAATGATATAATTCATCGGATGGTACAACTCGTCTGGCTTGTTGGTAAAAGTATGTTTTTCGATAGCTTCTGCTACAATTTTCTGATACTGATCTAAGAATTCCATTTAAAAACTTGTTTGTGGCAAAAATACGTTTTTTAGTAATGTTTCACCAAGATTTAGTGCTCTTGTTTTGTCATTCATATTAATTTTAATAAAAAAAAGCTTCCCAAATTTGGAAAGCTTTCTGTATAAAAAAATATTATTATTTAAAGGACCATTGTGACTACCAAATAAGTAATCCCAGCTACTATAGCACTAATCGGAATTGTAAGTATCCAAGCCCAAAGAAGGCTAACTGTAACGCCCCATCTTACGGCAGAAACTCTTTTCGTCAAACCAACTCCAATGATGGATCCTGTAACGGTATGCGTTGTAGAAACTGGAATCCCGAAATGGTCTGTGATGAACAAAGTAATTGCTCCCGCAGTTTCGGCACTCACACCTTCCAATGGCGTTACTTTGGTAATTCTAGTTCCCATTGTTTTGATGATTTTCCAACCACCACTCATCGTTCCCAATGCAATTGCCAGGAAGGAAACCAATGGAACCCAAAGATAATGCTCTGTGAAATAATTGAATCTTTCTGAGGCCGCCATCGTCGCGTAATTATCCTGAACGATATTCACGTGGTAGTAGATTACAGCCGCTCCAATAATTCCCATTACTTTCTGCGCATCATTTAACCCGTGTCCCAAACTGAATAAAGCCGAGGAAACCAACTGCATTTTTTTAAACTGTCTTTCTGCCTTATGCGGATTCGATTTTTTATACAAATGCACAATGATAATTGTAATGACAATAGAGATACACATCCCAATAAACGGCGCCATAAAAATAAACAGGAAAATAGGAATCACAACTTTGAACTTTACCACATCCTGTGTAAACAGCTGTTTGAAAGACTGAGTCAGCGTTTCGAAAAAGGAATAATCGGGATGCAAAGCTCTGATCTCGATGTAGTCCAAACGCAAAGCATGCATCAGCGCTGCGCCTATGAAACCACCAATCAAAGTGTGGGAAGACGAGGACGGAATCCCAAACCACCAGGTTAAAAGATTCCAAGCAATTGCTGCTACAAGACCTGCCAAAATCACCTCCAGATTGATAAAGTTTTCGTTGACGGTCTTCGCAATGGTGTTACCAATCTTGAACTCGCCAATGATGTACATAGCGATAAAAAAAGCTGCAAAGTTCCATACTGCAGCCCATAGAACCGCCTGAAACGGCGTAAGAACCTTTGTGGATACAATAGTTGCGATAGAATTGGCCGCATCATGAAATCCATTGATATAATCAAATATTAACGCCAATGCGATAATAATAATAAGTAGAACTGGAAAATCCATTCGTTTTGTTTTTAGAAAATCTAATTTTATGCGTACTTGATAACGATACTTTCCATTGTGTTGGCAACATCTTCTGCCTTATCCGTCACAATTTCCAGATAATCAAGGATTGATTTTTGTTTGATAATCAAAATAGCATCATTAGTTTCGAACAACTTCACGATAGATTGACTCAAAACATCATCTGCGATATTTTCATAAGAATTAATCTTGATACAAGATTCTCTTACCTCATCCGGATTTTTGAAGTCTTTCAGATTTTCTAATGCTTTTTTAATTTCGATACAAGACTTGTGGATTAGCAAGGAAAACTCAGAATAAGCCTTATTCTCTCCTGCTTTATAAAGATAAATATATTTTGCCGAAGCATAGATATAATCTGCAATATCATCCAAACCTGTTGCTAGATAGTTGATATCTTCTCTGTCGAAAGGCGTGATGAAGTTCTCACCCAATTGTACGAAGATCTCGTGCGTCAAATCATCCAACTTGTGCTCGTAATCGCTCATTTGATTCAACAATGTCTCATCATTGATATCAAACTCCAGCAAACCGTCGTGAAAAGTTTTTGACATCTCTACTAAGTTCTCTGCTACACTAAGAAACAGATCAAAAAAGATTTTATCTTTCGGCTGAAATGCTCTGAAAATATTACCTATTCCCATTATTTTTGTTTAATTTGTGCAAATATGACTAAAAAACAAAAGGCAACGGAAATTTTTATGTTAAATAATCATTAAGATTAAAAACAGCAAAAACCTACTGATTAGCAGGTTTTTACATAATTTATTTTGAATGATAAATCCAAATTATTGATTAATTAGCAACTTCGGCTCTCATTTCTTTTCCCCGAAACTTCATACTAGTCAATCCATCCATTACTTCATTTTTGAAAGACTTTTCAATTTCGAAAAAGCTGAATTTTTCCAAGATCTCGATATTTCCGATATCTGCTCTTTTTTTCGATTTTGAAGTCGCTTTGTTGATGATCTCCAGCATATCTACTTTCTTCAATTGGTCTTTTTTCCCAAGGTTGAAGAAGAATCTTACCATATCCTCATTGCTGCGTCTTGGCTTGCGGTCTCTGCTTGCATTTCTGTCGCCTCCACGATCTCTGTCGCGGAAAGATCCGCCATCTCTGTCGCGTCCTCCTCTACCATCTCTGCTGTCTCTGTCTCTATCTCTTCTGCTTGGTTTGTCGTCTCTACTACCGAATTTCTGATCTGCAAGATCATTGCTATTCTGATAGTAAGTTGCCATTTCCTTCAATTGAAATTGCAACAATTGGCTCACCAACTGCTCTTTTGTGAAAGCAGAAAGATCCGGGATCAAGCTCTCATCAAAATCAATTACATCTACGTGCTCTGTCAATAGTTTTTCGAAAACGCCTTCTACCTGAGCTTTGATAATTTCTTTTCCGGTAGGGATTTTCTTCTCCTCCATTTCGATTTTGGTCTCAGATTTAATCTGCTTCATTTTTCTACTTTCCTCAGGTTTTGCCAAGGTCATAGAGATTCCATCTTTCCCGGCACGTCCAGTTCTTCCACTTCTGTGAACAAACACTTCCGGATCATCTGGTAAAGAGAAATGGATCACGTGCGTCAAAGAGTCTACATCCAATCCTCTAGCTGCAACGTCTGTTGCTACCAAAATATCGATGTTTTTCAGTCTGAATTTCTTCATTACTGTATCTCTTTGAGCTTGAGAAAGATCACCGTGAAGTGCATCTGCTGCATATCCGTTTTGCATCAAGAAGTCTGCAACCTCTTGAGTTTCCATTCTTGTTCTACAAAAGATAATTGAATATTGATTTGGATTTGCATCGATCAATCGTTTCAAAGCTTCTTTTTTCTGTCTGTAACCAACCACATAAAACTCGTGCTTGATGTTTTTCTTAACTGCATTGATAGATCCTACAGAAATTCTGTGTGGATTTGTCAAATAGTTTTTAGAAATACGCTCAACTTCTTTGTTCATCGTTGCCGAGAACAAGAAAGTTTGTTTAGTTTCTGGTGTTTCGCTAAGAATAGTTTCCAAATCATCTTTGAAACCCATTGATAGCATTTCGTCAGCTTCATCCAAAACCACCCATTGTACTTCCGAAAAGTCTAATGCTTTTCTTCCGATCATATCGATCACACGACCTGGAGTTCCCACAATAATCTGCGGTTTGTCTCTCAAAGATCGGATTTGATCCATAATGCTACTTCCACCATAGACTGCTGTAGTCTTGATGTCTTTTAGGTATTTCGTGTAATTTTTGATGTCTTTGGTAATCTGGAGGCAAAGTTCTCTAGTAGGGCAAAGCACCAATAATTGGATTTTACGACTATTGTCGTCTATCATATCCAAAATCGGAAGCGAAAATGCTGCTGTTTTGCCTGTTCCTGTTGCCGCAAGTGCGATAAGATCGCGAGTATCTGTAGAGATAAAAGGAATAGTCTGTTTTTGGATTTCTGTCGGCTCTACGAAGCCGAGGTCGCCAATCGCCTGAAGAACTTCAGCGCTAAGATTGGATTCCGTGAATAAATTCATTTAAAGATCGTCTAATAATTTGGTGCAAAGGTACACTTTTTATTTTTGATAACAAACTGTCTGTATTTTTAAGGATTATTTATTACGGAAAATTAATATTGAGAAGATAGATATTAGAAGCTAGATTTTAGAAATTAGAACATTACAATCTTTCTAATTCAATTAGTCAACCCTCAGTCTGAGGCTCTCGAAGACTATAAAAATTCAAAATCCAAAGGATTTTACCTGATAAATTATTGTATTCAACATTAGTATAATTTAATAGGAAAGCTGCGCTTAATTTTATATATGTCTTCGAGAACCTCAGACTTACATTTTTGACGTCAGATTTTAATTAACATTCCGCCACATTCACGGCAACAGCCAAACCACCTTCCGAGGTTTCTTTATATTTCGAATTCATATCTAATGCCGTTTCCCACATCGATTTTATAACGCTGTCCAAGGAAACTTTGGCTTTTGAAGGATCTCCGTCCAAAGCCAAAGATGCGGCTGTAATTGCCTTCATTGCACCCATAGAATTACGTTCGATGCAAGGGATTTGGACCAGTCCACCAATCGGGTCGCAAGTCAAACCGAGGTGATGTTCCATTGCGATTTCTGCGGCCATCAAAACCTGAGCTGGCGTTCCACCGGAAATCTCCGTAAGTCCTGCTGCTGCCATTGCGGATGAAACGCCCACTTCTGCTTGGCAACCACCCATTGCCGCGGAAATAGTTGCATTCTTTTTAAATAAAGTCCCAATCTCTCCTGCAATCAAAAGAAACCTGATGATATCTTCTTCTGTATTAAACTCCGTAAAAACTTGCGAATACATCAAAACAGCTGGAATCACGCCACTTGCACCGTTGGTTGGCGCGGTGATAATTCTTCCAAATGAAGCATTTTCTTCGTTCACAGCCAATGCAAAACAGGAAACCCATTTGGTCACAGAACTGAATGTTTTCTCTTGATTTTTCACCATTTCGAACCACTCATTTTTATTTTTGTAAATCTGAGTTCCGAGGAGTTTCTCATTCATTTCCGAAGCACGTCTTGTAACGTTCAAACCGCCGGGAAGAATTCCTTTTTTGTTTATGCTTTTGTAAACACAATCTTTGATATTATCCCAAATTTCAAGAGCTTTTTGACGAGTTTCATCCTGCGTTCTCCAAGATTCTTCATTTTGGAAAACCAAATCTGAGATTTTATCAAGCTTAAGTTTTTCGATGTATTTCAGAATGTCACTGCCGTGATGGCAAGGATAAAGTGTTCGAACACAGCGATCTTCCATAGAATTATCTTCCTTAGTGGCTACAAATCCACCTCCAACGGAATAATAATCCTGACTGAACACTTCTCCATTTTCAAAAATCACTTTGAAAATCATTCCATTGGGATGGAAATCGAGGGATTTTTCTTTGTTAAGTATTAAATGATGACCATAAATAAATGGCAACCAAACTTCTCCACCGAGATTGATTTTTTGTTCAGTTTTTATCTTATCAATTTTTTCATCAATCTTATTGGTGTCAATTGTTCGGAAATTTTCTCCGCTGAGGCCGAGCATTCCTGCAATATCGGTTCCGTGTCCAACGCCCGTTTTTGCCAGCGAACCGAAAAATTCTACAAAAACTTCTTTCACATCTTGCAAAGCGTGATTTCGTTTGACCAAATCCAAGAACATTTTCGAGGCGTTCCAAGGTCCCATTGTGTGAGATGAAGAAGGTCCGATTCCGATTTTTATGATGTCAAAAACACTGATAGATTCCATTAAGAAAAATTGATTTCGGTAAAAGTAATTGATTTTTGAAGTCTGTGCAATCCATCGCGAAAAATAGCTTTGAATCAAATAATCACTTAGAAAAAACATTTTGAATATTAATCAATAAAAACACAGATTTAATTAATATTAAATAAGCTTTAATATAATTTAATGAAAATAATTCAAAATAAATTTCATCATCTCATTTTTTTACTTAATTTAGATAAGTATTTATTTTTCAACTACTTTACTCATCGCAATTGTAATTTCAGTCTTTAAATCTAAGTTTTATCGATTTAGAAATCGATTATTATTTATGAAAAAAAATTATAACCTGAAGACAATGTAAAAATACCCTTGGAAAAAGGGAAAAATCACTTCAAAAAAACAACCGTAAAAACAAAACAATGAAAACAAAAAATTATGTACTCCTTACAATTTTTGCGCTTTTCGGTTTTTCGGTCGTTCAAGCTCAAACTTTGTTGCCCAAACTGCAGGAATTGTTTGGGACAGAAAATGTTGTTACCGTTGATTCGAGCGCGTACAAAGAATATTATAAAATAAATGTTCCAATGCCTATCGATCACAATGATAAAAATAAAGGCACTTATTTGAACCGAATTTTATTGGGTTTTAATGAAATTTCATCGCCTGTTGTGATGGAATCTGGACCTTATGGTTTTTATCCGTATCAAGAAAAAATTTCTTACAAAACCGAAGTTGCGGAATTATTAAATGATAACCAAATTATTGTAGAACATCGCTATTTCGGAAAATCGATTCCCGACTCTAATACTTTTAAATACCTGACTTACAAACAAGTAAGCGATGATTTTCATCACATCAGACAAAAACTGAATGCTATTTTCCCCAATAAATGGGTAGCAACAGGACATAGCAAAGGCGCCGATGCGGTGTTGGCGTACAAATTTTATTATCCGAAAGACGTTGAAGCAACGGTTGGTTACGGAATTAATTTGTGTTTGGAAGCCGAAGACAAACGGTTTGATGAATTTTTAGCCGAAAAACGTAAAACCGAAGATGGGAAAAAACTTTATGAAGACCAACTGTATTTGCTCAAAAACAAGAAACGCTTGTTGCCTGCATTCAGTGATTTTCTAAATAATAAAGACCTTTTTGGTGAAGTTGATTTCGAAGATGATGTAGAAACGCTCTATGATTACAGTGTTTTGGAACTTGCCGTTGAGTTTTGGCAATATTACGGAAATTACGAAAAATATAAAACAAGTACGATTGAAAACTATGAATCAATGCTTGAAATGTTTAAGCCAAAAGTAGCACCAACCAATTTTCAGGACCAGATTATTTATAGAATTATTCCTCCTCCAAACAAACTGAAACCTCATTATTATCAGGCATTTACAGAAGGTGCTTACTATGGTTACGACGAAAAACCTTTCCGGAAATATTTAAAAAACAAAGATTATCCCATCAACTTTTTTGCGGGTCAAGAAACAGTTTTCGACAATTCATTCCGCAAAGCAGAATTGAAATGGATAGAAACCGAAATGGAACATCTGCTCCTCATTCTTGCTGATACCGATCCTTGGAGCGTGATTTGTCCGATTCCTTTTCCGCCAGACAAAGACAATTTGAAAGTGATGCTGAAAAATTCAAACCATTATGTAAAGTTGAAAGATTTTGATGAGGAAACGCGTAATAGTGCGGTTTTGAAGCTGAAGTCTTGGTTGGGGGAATGATGAATGTTATTGAATAATTTCTTATTTTTAAGGAAATGTAATTTGAATTGCTCACACACGAATTATGGCAAAAAATAAAAAAATCAATGTTCAGGGAGTTGATATTGTTTTGTACCAAGACAATAACAACGATTATATTTCCCTGACAGACATCGCTCGACACAAAGATTCCGAAAATACAGATGACATCGTAAAGAATTGGATGAGAAACCGAAACACAATCGAACTTCTGGGTTTTTGGGAAACAATGTACAATCCGGATTTTAAACCCGTCGAATTCGACGGGTTTAGAAAACAAGCAGGACTCAACAGTTTTGTAATGACCCCAAAACGGTGGATAGAAAATACTAATGCTATCGGAATTGTTTCGAAAGCAGGGCGATACGGCGGAACTTTTGCACATAAAGATATTGCTTTGGAATTTGCCTCGTGGATTTCCATAGAGTTTAAACTTTACATCATCAAAGAGTTTCAGCGATTAAAAGATGACGAAAACAACCGACTGCAATTAGAATGGAATTTACAACGCACTATTTCTAAAATCAATTACCAAATTCATACAGACGCAATAAAGGGAAACCTAATTCCGCAACAGATTACAAAACAACAAGTAAGTTTTGTTTATGCCAATGAAGCTGATTTACTAAATGTTGCCCTTTTTGGGATAACAGCCAAAGAATGGAGAGAAAATAATTCTGACAAGAAGGGAAACATAAGGGATTACGCAACCTTGGAGCAATTAGTTGTTTTGAGTAATCTCGAAAGCATAAATGCATTGCTCATCGAACAAGGTTTAGCACAAAGTGAAAGATTAATTCAACTTAACAAAGTTGCAATAGCCCAAATGAAATCTTTGACCGAAAGTAGAGCAATAAAAAAATTGAAATAAAGAGACCGTAATAACGACGAACCACTAATATGATTTTGATGATAAAACCCGTAACAGTGCGGTGTTGAAATTGAAATCGTGGATGGGAAATTGAAAGCCTATTTAAAAATTAAAAATCTACAAAAATGAAAAACTTAATCACCATTTTAATTTGTGCCGTAACAGGCTTAGGAATTTGCCAAGCGCAATACAAATATCCACCTTCTAAAACAATTGATGTCGTAGAAAAGCATTGGGGAATGAAAATCAACGATCCATACCGTTGGCTAGAGGACATCAAAAATCCGGAAGTGTTGGATTGGTTCAAGGCGCAATCAGATTATACCAATTCTCAATTGGCAAAAATCCCAGGACAAGACAAATTAATCCAAGAATTCAAAGACCTCGATGCGATGCGTTCTGTGCGATATCATCCTGTTGCAAAAGCAGGCGGAAAGTATTTTTATGAAAAACGTTTGCCGAGCGAGCAGATGAATAAATTTTATTCGCAAGACATCAAAACCGGAAAAGAAACTTTACTATTTGACCCTCAAACCCACGTCGCAGGCAAAACATTTGATTTTGAAACCTTTGTGAGCGATGACGGATCACGCATCTTGTTTTCACTTGGTGAAGCGGGAAATGAAGTGAGTGATTTGCATATTTATGATGTGAAATCGGGAAAATTTTTACCCGAAATCATTCCTTTGGCATTGGGACCATCGTTCGTCTTGGGAAGTAGCGACCAAATCACGTACACACAAATGAAAAATTACGATGTACACGACCCGCAAACGATGTTGAATATGCCAAGCAAACTTCACGTGATTGGAACGCCGGTTTCTTCGGACAAAATTGTGACAAGTTCATCCACCCATCCTGAGCTTAATATCCAACCGCAGGAAATGCCGATTTTGATGACTTTTGCAAATTCTCCTTACTTATTTATGGGAAAATTTACCGTTGAGAAAAATGTAACTTTATACTTTGCGCCCAAATCTGAATTGAATCAAAACAAAATCAATTGGAAACCATTGACCACAGCTTCTGACGAAATTCAAAATATTATTGCTTACGGAAATGATCTGTATTTGCTTTCTTCAAAGGGAAATCCTCACTTCAACATCCTCAAAACTAATTTACAAAAACCGGATTTGAAAAACGCAGAAATCGTTTTCAAAGGAACTTCTGAATGGAAAGTTTCCAAAATCTTTCTTGCCAAAGATTTTATCATCATCAATAAAAGCAAAAATGAATTGATCATCAAACAATCCTTTTATAATTTGAAAACTGGGAAAGTTTCTTCTCCCGAAATTAAATTGGAAGGCAATATAATGGCGAGAAATATTTCAACCCAGGACAATGAGATTCTTCTCTCTAACACTGGCTGGAACATTCCCAATCAATTTTCAACACTTGATCTGGAAACGGAAAAAATGACGAAAAATCCATTTGAGATTGTTTACAATATGCCATTTCTAAAAAACATTGTGGCAGAGGAAATTGAAGTGCGTTCACACGACGGAACGATGGTTCCGCTGAGCATCATCTACGATAAAACCAAGGTAAAACGCGACGGAACGAGCATCGGTTATATGTTTGGTTACGGTTCTTATGGCGCTTCGCTCACGCCCAATTTTCGGAATGAATTCATTCCTTTTTTGACCAATGGTGTGGTGGTTGCGATCGCGCACGTACGAGGCGGCGGTGAAAAAGGCAGCGATTGGCATTTGGGTGGGAAGAAAACGACCAAACCCAATACTTGGAAGGATTTCAATGCTTGTGCAGAATATTTAATTCAAAATAAATATGTTTCCGACAAAAAGTTAGCAATTTCCGGCGGAAGTGCAGGTGGAATTTTAATTGGTCGTGCCGTGACAGAAAGACCAGATCTATACAGAGTTGCCATCCCAACTGTTGGGATCATGAACGCGTTGCGTATGGAGTTTGACCCCAATGGACCGGCAAATATCGCAGAATTTGGAACGATCAAAGATGAGACGGAATTCAAAGCTTTGCTGGAAATGGATTCTTATCACCAGATCAAAAAAGGGGTGAAATATCCGGCGCTTTTGGTGACAACAGGTTTCAATGATCCACGGGTATCGAGTTACAATCCGGCAAAATTTGCAGCGAAAATGCAAAATGAAAATGACTCAAAAAATCCAGTTTTCTTAGATGTAAATTATGATGCAGGACATTTTGGTGGTAGTACGAGAGATGAATATTTCAAAGAAGAATCTAAGAAAATAGCTTTCATCCTTTGGCAGTGTGGACATCCGGATTTTCAGATTAAATAAGAATGGAAAAGAAATACAAATTTTTAATCGCATTTTTCTCGCTGGTCACAATCGTTTCTCTGGCTGGATTTTACAGTTCGTATTGGAGTAAATTTCCACGACTCGGTGAATTCAAAAATTTGATTCACATTCATTTTCTGGCATTTACTTGTTGGCTATTTTTGATCATTATCCAGCCGATTTTGATTATGCGCAAGAAGTTTAATCTTCACAGGCAATTGGGAACATTTAGTTATTTGCTCGCGCCGATTCTTGTGCTTACCATTATTTTACTGACCAAAGAAAAATTTATCCGAGAATTTGCAGAATCAGAATCTTCCGCTGCAATGACGGCTTTTATCGCCTTCGTTGATATATCTTCATTCTCGACCTTTTACCTGATTGCGATGTTCAAAAAATCAAATGTAAGGTGGCACGTGGCTTTCATCATCGCAGCAACTTTAATTGTTTTAAATCCTGGATTGTCGCGGATTCTGAATCAAATAAGTCCTGGTTCAGGTCTGTTGACAGCGGTACTGATTCCATTTTTGATTCCCGGAATTGTTTTGATTATTGAAAAAATTAAATACAAAAGAGCGATTCTAAAAAGTCCTTATTTTTTGATCATTACAATCTGGACGATAGAAATTCTATTATTCATCATAATTCCTCCAACAGATTTTTGGAAAAACACTACCTACAATCTTGGAATATTTCTCACTAAAAATTAAATCTTTACACTATGAAAAGAAAAAACTTCATCACAACTGCTTTGCTTGCAATTCCAACGCTTTCTTTTGCTGGCATCCTCAATTTTGACAAAATTAAAACGAATGTTAGCAAACTGACAAAAAAACCCTTCATTATAAAATCGGGAGAAAGTCGTTTTGGTGGCAAATTGACTACTCCAAAAGATGCTTTTTTGCATTGTAAAGTTTCTTCGACGGACACACAAGAAAGCTTGTTTATCTAAACCTCAACACCTAAAATTTTTGAAAGAATTGGAGGTCCGCCACCACATATT
>JAGNPP010000242.1 GCA_017989575.1 Chryseobacterium sp. | reverse complement strand
AGCTGGAGTTGAGTTCAACAATGCGGATGAAAAAATGAATTACGGTTTTTACGAGAAGAATTACAAGGATTTGATTTCCTCAGCTTTTGCAGAAACGGATTTGATTTTCACTAATGATTTATCAGCAAAAATTGGCGCAAGAACAGAACATTCTTCCTATCTCGACAAGTGGAATTTCTCACCAAGAGTTGCTTTGGCTTATCGGATTTCCAAAAATTGGACAACGTCTTTGGCGTACGGAATGTTTTACCAAAATCCAGAAAGTAGATATTTGATTTCAAACAATTTTGATTTCCAAAGAGCCAACCATTATATTTTTCAAGTTCAAAAAAACGCGGATGGAAGAAACTTGAGATTCGAGGCGTTTTACAAGAATTATGATAAGTTAATCAAAACTTCGTCTATATCCAACGAAAGTTCTTCATCGCCAAATAACCAATACACGCAGTTTGCCGACAACAATTCTGGAGGCGGTTTTGCGAAAGGAGTCGAGTTGTTTTGGAGAGACAAAAAAACCTTCAAAGACATCGATTATTGGATAACGTATTCTTACTTAGATTCGAAAAGAGATTTCTTAAACTATCCTTTTAGTTTAGCGCCAAATTTCGCTTCAAAGCACACTTTGAATGTCGTAGCAAAAAAGTTTGTTATGAATTGGAAAACGGGTTTCAACATGTCTTACACTTATGCGAAAGGCCGTCCTTATTATGATATTATTTCAAACAATGGCGAAAATGTTCTCAGAAATCAAGGCAAACTGAAAGACTTCAGCGGACTCAACTTCAGTGTGAATTATGTTCCTAGTGTTGGGAAAAAAGATTCGAAATCGTTCACTGTATTTGTTTTGAGCATCAATAATATTTTGGGAAACAAAAATGTTTACGGTTTCAATTATTCTGCGGACGGAAATACGAGAACAGCTGTGAGACCGCCAGTTAATACCTTTGTTTTTGTTGGTGTCTTCGTGAGTTTCGGCGTTGATAAGACGAATGATGCGATTAATAATAATTTGTAATAAGACGATAGATAATAGAGGAAAGATACAAGACTAAAATTCAGGTGTTTATTGTCTCGCAGATTGAGCTAATCAAGCAGATTATCAATTGATTTTAGATAAAACAATCGTTTTTAATTACAACTCAGTTATCAAAAACTACAATTCAGCAGAATTAAATTTTAATCAAACCAAACTCATTCTATCTTTGAATCAGGAAATTAGAACAAATTAAAATCAATAAAAATATCCAAATGAAAAAATTAATCTTAACATTCAGTCTTTCTCTTTTAGGATTTACAGCATTCGCACAAACTGCTTATGAGAATGCGATGACAGAAAAAATAACGAAAGTAGAAGGTCAAAAATCAGCAGAAGAATTTACAGCTCTTGCGAACGATTTTGACAGAATCGGAACTAAGGAAAAATCACAATGGTTGCCTTATTATTATGCAGGATTTGCAACCATCCAAAAAGGCAGAAGTATGATGCAATCTGGGAAAACTGCAGAGTTGGATCCAGTGGTTGCGGAGGCAGAAAAGTACATTGCAAAAGCTGAGGAACTTAGCCCGAATAACGCCGAACTTTATATCCTCAAAAAAATGGCAAGCGGACTGAAAATGATGGTAGATCCGATGACCAGATATATGACCGAAGCTCCTGTAGCACAAAAAGCATTAGCAAAAGCGCAGGAACTTGACCCAAACAATCCTAGGATTACTGTTTTGCAAGCGGAAGATTTATACTTTACGCCAGAGCAATTTGGAGGAAGCAAAGTAAAAGGCGCAGAATTATTCAAAAAAGCATTGGAGCAATTTGAAACTTATAAACCTAAAACTGCTTTGGATCCGAATTGGGGGAAATCGGAAGCTGAGTATTTTTTGAGTCAGAAATAATGAAACATTGATATTTAACATCATTCCTTCGTAATTAGCGAGGGAATTTTTATTAATTTTGAAAACATTCAAAAAATTAGAAATGAAAGTAAAATCAATTTTTGCAACAGCTGCTGTTGTTTTCTATGTTGGTGCCAATGCTCAATCTATGTCAAAGTCAAATTATCCCAAAGCGATCAAAGGAAGTCAAACCGATAACTATTTCGGAACGTCGGTTGTAGATCCTTTCCGCGATTTGGAAAATGATTCCGATGCGACAAAAAAATGGGTGGACGAGGAAGTAGCTTACAGCCAAAATTACCTCTCCAAAATTCCTTTCCGTGATCAAATCAAAGAGCAACTGAGAACCATATGGAACTACGAGAAAATCTCAGCACCGTTCAAAGAAGGCGATTATACATATTTCTCCAAAAACAACGGATTACAGGCACAATCTGTGATCTACAGAACTGGTCTTAAAACCAAAAACATCGAGGTTTTTCTTGATCCAAACAAATTTTCTGAGAAAGGAACAACCTCACTTTCCAATCTTTCATTCAACAAAAAAGGAAATCTTGCAGCCTATTCTATCTCAGAAGGCGGAAGTGACTGGAACAAGATTATTATAATCGATGCCATTACTAAAAAACAAATCGATGAAACGATTGTTGATGTGAAATTCAGTGGCATCGCTTGGAAAGGCGACGAAGGTTTTTATTACTCAAGCTATGACAAGCCGAAAGAAGGAACTGTTTTGTCTGGAATGACTGACAAACACAAGGTTTATTATCACAAATTAGGAACGAAGCAATCTCAGGATCAATTGATTTTCGGAGGTGAAAAAACACCAAGAAGATATCTTTCCGCAGGCGTTTCGGAAGACCAGAGATTTTTGATTATTTCTGGAGCCAACGCAACCAACGGAAACGAATTGTACATCAAAGATTTGAAAAACGGAGGCGATTTTGTTCAAATTAATAAAGGTTTTGACATCAATGCCAATATCGTGGACACGCAAGGCGACGACCTGTTCATCTTCACAGACAAAGATGCTCCGAATATGAGATTGGTAAAAGTAAGCATCAAAAATCCAAGCCCGGAAAACTGGAAAGATGTGATTCCAGAGACTGAAAATGTACTCGGTGTTTCAGAAGGTGGTGGTTTTTTCTTCGCAACTTATATGAAAGATGCGATTGATATCGTAAAGCAATTTGACAAAACAGGGAAATTGGTGAGAGAAATTTCATTGCCAGGAAAAGGGAATATCTCAGGTTTTGGCGGTAAGGAAAAAGAGAAGGACATCTATTATTCTTTCACCAATTACATCACTCCCGGAACGATTTACAAATATAATGTAGATTCTGGAAAATCAGAAGTTTATCAAAAACCGAATGTGAAATTCAATCCGGAAGATTACGTTTCTGAACAAGTTTTTTACACTTCAAAAGATGGGACAAAAGTTCCGATGATGATTAACTATAAAAAAGGAACCAAGCTGGATGGGAAAAATCCAACAATCCTTTATTCTTACGGTGGATTCAACATTAGTTTGCAACCAGGTTTCTCTGTTGTGAATGCCATTTGGATGGAAAACGGCGGAATCTACGCCGTTCCAAACATCCGTGGTGGTGGCGAATACGGAAAGAAATGGCACGATGCAGGAACGAAACAGCAAAAGAAAAATGTGTTTGAAGACTTCATCGCCGCTGGAGAATATCTACAGTCGAAAGGTTACACTTCGAAGGAATTTATGGCGCTTTCTGGCCGTTCCAACGGTGGACTTCTGGTTGGCGCAACGATGACTATGAGACCAGATTTGGCAAAAGTGGCTTTCCCAGGTGTTGGTGTTTTGGATATGTTGAGATATAATAAATTCACGGCTGGCGCAGGTTGGTCTTATGATTACGGAACGGCAGAAGACAGCAAAGAAATGTTTGAGTATTTGAAATCTTATTCGCCAGTTCATCAAGTGAAAGCAGGAACTTGCTATCCATCAACGATGATCATCACAAGCGATCACGATGATAGAGTAGTGCCGGCGCATTCTTTCAAATTTGGTGCTGAATTGCAGGAGAAACAAGCTTGTAGCAATCCGATTTTATTAAGAATCGAGAAAAATGCAGGTCACGGTGCAGGACGTTCTACAGAACAAGTGATTGGCGAAAATGCTGATTTGCTGAGTTTTGCATTGTTCGAAATGGGAATTAAAGCTTTGAAGAAGTAATTCGCTTAAATTATATTAAAATCCTGAAATTCGTTTCAGGATTTTTTTAATTTGGACAACATTTTGCTACAAAAACAGTCATCAATTAAAATCTATAACAGATGAAAACAACTATTCTAATTTCCAGCTTTGCAATCGCTTTATCAATGATTTCTTGCACAAAAGAAAAACCAAAAACCGAAGTTTCTTATTCTTACAAAGCGGAGGACGGAAGCCGTGCAAAAGC
>JAGNPP010000241.1 GCA_017989575.1 Chryseobacterium sp. | reverse complement strand
GAAATGGATCCGGAGAAAATTGATGTTAATATTCATCCTCAAAAAACAGAAGTCAAGTTCGAAGACGAAGCGTTGATTTTCGCTTTGGTGAGATCAACAATCAAACGTTCTTTAGGAATTTACAATGTTGCGCCAAGTTTGGATTTCGAAAGAGATCCGAAAATGGAAGCATTCTTTGCCCCGAGTAAAAGCAATTACAGTGCGCCGTCGCCTTCTGCCATTAATGTTGACAGAGATTTCAATCCATTTTCTGTGGAAAAAACCACGGATGAAGAACGCATCAATCTTGCTGAACTTTACCAAACAACAGAAGCCGCGCCATCAAAAATTAATCTCTTCGAAGATGATGATCTGGACGAAGATCTGTTCCGATTACCAAACGGCTATTGGCTTTTGAACAAGGATGGATTGACTTATATGCTGGATCTTGGAAGAATGCACCGCGTGATTATGTCTTCGCATCAGGAAAATCTGCCAACGAAAAAAGCGGGTCAAAGTCTGTTGTTTTCTTTAGAATATCATTTGAATGAAATTGAGAAAAACAAATACAAATCCATCAAAAAATATCTGCCGGATTTTGGTTTCGAAATGACCTTGGCTCAAGAAAATGTCCTCAGAATCGAAACTGTTCCGGAAGCTTTGAAAGAATCTCAAGTCATCAAATTCCTCGAAAAAATCTTTGAAATTCTGGAATACCGAACCGAAGATGAGTTCTCCAAATATTTTGAATACCAATGGATTAAACTAAAAACAAAATCCAAATTTGATTTCATTTATAAAACTGAGGTGGAGCAATTGGTGAAAGATTTTATCGATCTTGGTTTTCCGCAATATACCGTGAGTGGTAAAAAATGTTGGATGGAAGTTCCATTTGACGATTTTAAAAATAAATTTTAAATTATGTTACCTCAAATAACACCTGTGACGCGAAATATCATCATTCTAAATGTGATTTTTTTCGCCGCAACATTTTTTCTAAAATATTCCAATATCAATATAGAACCTCTATTGGCGGGCTATTTTCCGCTGTCTCCCAATTTTAATTCTTGGCAAATCATCACGCACATGTTTATGCACGGTGGTTTGATGCATATTGTTTTTAACATGTTTACGCTGTACAGTTTTGGGCCGGTTTTGGAGCAGGTTTTAGGACAGAAGAAATTCATTATTCTATATTTTGCTGCAGGTTTGGGTGGTTTTGCTTTGTACAATATTTGGAATTATTATGAAGTCACGCAATTGACAAGTTTCTTGAATAGTCAAGCTTATGACATACACGAGATTTATAAATACGCAGACATCTATTATTCGGGAGAAATGCCAATTTCTTCCAACTCGGAAGCAGTGCGAGATTCAGCTCAAAAGCTTTTCAATATTCTTCGAACGCCGATGGTTGGCGCTTCAGGTGCAATTTTCGGAATCGTTGCGGCATTCTCTACTTTGTTTCCGGATGCTAAACTGATGTTTCTCTTCATTCCTTATCCTATCAAAGCAAAATATTTGACGCCAATTATCATTGCTGTTTCAATATTCTTGGGATTAAGACAATTTAGTGGCGACAACATTGCGCATTTTGCACATATTGGAGGCGCATTGATTGGATATTTGTTTGTTTATAATTTCAAAAAGAACCGAGACAGAATCCAATAGATGGGAATTATTAGACTTATTTTAACGATTTTCCACCTCATTATTATTGTTCTTCTGTTCGGAACGATAATGAATGCTTACATTCCGCCAAGTGTTTTTGGAATGTTGAATCTGTTGTCTTTGGGATTTCCAATTTTGATTATCATTAATATTTTATTGTTGATATTTTGGATTGTGAGCTGGAAAAAACGAGCAGCCGTTTTCCTAGTTTTATCATTATTTTTCATCATTCCGACCAGAAGATGGATTAATTATACGCCAACAAAAAAAGAAACGCCCAATCTTAAAATTATTTCTCTCAACGGAAAATCAGGGAAATTTGGCGACGAGAATATCTACAATTTCCTTAATGACCAAAAAGCCGATGTTGTCCTGACTCAAGAATATAAAAGTGCAGAAAACTTAAAAGGCTTTGAATATTTTGAACGAAATTTCCCAGTGGTAAAAATCCAATCCAGATTCCCGATTGTCGAAAGTGGAATCGTGGAAACTGATGCGAAAAATGGGCGTTGTATTTATGCTGACATTAAAATTAATGGAAAAATTATCCGTTTCGTCAATGTTTATATGGAGCCTTTCTACCTCGATAAAAGTATGGTGAAACCTACAAAAGATATGAATGTAAACGAGGAAAAAGCTAAGAACATTATTCATAAACTCGTACCAACTTTCCGAAAACACCAAAGTCAGATTGCGCCTATCAAAGGATTTTTGGACAATTCGCCATATCCAATTATTCTTGCCGGCGATTTCAACGCCGTTCCAAATTCCTATGAATATTACACCTTGTCCGAAAATTTGGAAGACACTTTTCTGAAAGTCGGAAAAGGAAGCGGAACTAGTTTCCACGATTTCAAATTCCCAATCAAAATCGATCATATTTTTGCCTCAAAATCAATTACACCAATTAGTTATAAAGTTGACAGAAGTGTGAAAATCTCTGACCATTTTCCCGTAATCGCAGAATTTCTAATCGATTAAAATTAATTAAAATGATGAAGAAAATATTAATCCCAAGTTTGGCTTTAGCAATCATAAGTTGCTCCAAGGAAACGCCCGTTTTAAACAATTCTGATAATCTGGATGCTGCACCACAAATGGTTTATGACACAATGGCAATTGACTCTTTTGGTCCAGGCGCAACTTCCGAAGCTGTAATGGCAAAAATCAATGCAGTCGCCATCAAAAAAGAGCAAGACAGTTTAGCCAAAATCGCAAAAGCAGAGCAGGAGAAATTAGATAAAGAAAAAGCGAAGTTAGAAGCTGAAAAAGCCAAGGAAACCAAGAAAGAAACAAAACCTGAAGCCAAACCAGAACCAACCACAAACCCATAAAAAAAACCCATCAGACATTTTCTGATGGGTTTCTCAATATAATTCTATGAAAAATTATTTATTGTAAAGTTCTTCCACTTTATCCCAGTTTATCACATCAAAAAACGCAGTCACATAGTCTGGTCTTCTGTTCTGATAATTAAGGTAATATGCGTGCTCCCAAACATCCAATCCAAGAATTGGCGTTCCTTGTTTGTCAGCAACCGGCATCAATGGATTATCCTGATTTGGTGTAGAAGATACAACTACAGAACCATCAGAATTTTTCACCAACCAAGCCCAACCAGAACCGAATCTAGTTTTCGCAGCTGTAGAAAAATCTTCTTTGAATTTATCAAAACCACCGATTTTCTCGATTTCAGCTTTCACATTTCCAACTGGCACTTTGCTGCCGCCTGGCGTCAGAAGTTCCCAGAAAAGTGAGTGGTTGAAGTGTCCACCTCCATTATTTCTTACTGCTGGTTTGTCAGTTCCCGTTTTTTGGATTTCTTCAATAGATTTCCCTTCAAGTTCTGTTCCTGCGATTGCGTTATTAAGATTGTCCACATACGCCTGGTGGTGTTTTGAGTGGTGGATTTCCATTGTTTTTGCATCGATGGTTGGCTCCAACGCATCGTACGCATAACTAAGTTTTGGTAATTCGAATGACATAGTTTGGTATTTATTTGTTAATAAATGAATTGTTCAAAAATAGTCAATTATTATTCCAAGAAGCAAGAATTAGACTTATTTTATAAATATTTAACATCGAAAAATATAATAAAATTTGCCGTAACTTTGACGCATTCTAAATAATTAATTATTATTTGGGCAGCTATTTCCGCCTTCCGCTCCCAATCTTTTTGCCAAGGCTTTTCCAGCCACAAAAAAGGATTTCCGCTCAAGTCGGGCTGCAAAGATTCAACGTTTAATCATATTTGAAGAGTTTTCCAATTGGTCTAAATTCTAACTTCTAACATCTAACATCTAATTTAAAATGTTCGACATCAATCATATAAGAGCCCAATTCCCAATCCTGAACCAAGAAGTCAACGGCAAACCATTAGTTTATCTGGATAACGCCGCAACTTCCCAAAAACCGATTTCAGTCATCAAATCTTGGGAAAAATATTACGAAACCATTAATGCCAACGTGCATCGTGGCATCCACACTTTGAGTCAATTAGCAACAGAAGAAATGGAACTTTCCAGACAGAAAATCCAAGGTTTCATCAATGCAAAACACGACTACGAGGTCATTTTCACAAAAGGAACAACGGAAGGAATCAATCTCGTAGCTTATGCTTTAACCAATCAAATCAAGCCAAACGACGAAATCATCATTTCTTATTTGGAGCATA
>JAGNPP010000240.1 GCA_017989575.1 Chryseobacterium sp. | reverse complement strand
GATGATCTTCAACTTTGCTGGAAAGGAAACATCACCGATTTCTATACTGGTTCCGAAAACCCAATCCCTTTCAAATTGAAATGCCACTTCCGTCCGGACGAGATCGAAGTTGACGACTAATTTTTTCCCGAAAATAATATTTATATTTACCAGTCGTTATAAAAGCTACTTTATAACGCTAACACGCTTTTGCCAATGTACCAGGATCTGGATGATATTATTTTCGAAGACCGCCACAAAGCTTACGGAGCCTATGAGTTCCGTAAACATTATGAGTTCACGCTTACGAAAGCTTTGGTAATTGGTATTTTTATTTTTTCGGTCTTATTCTTTTTACCAACCACCGTCATCAAGCCCTCAAAGAAAACCGCAGTTAATAGCGAAAGAATTATCCCGATTGATATGACAGAGATGCGCATCAACTTCGGTGACAACAGAAACGGAAAAGGTGCAGAGGAACCAAAAGAGGAAGAAGGAAGCCCAGCGCCAATTGTAGAAAAGAAAGAAGAAAAGGAAGTTGTGGCAGAGGTTGCAAAAACATCGAAGGAAAAAGTAGAAAAAGACATTCCGGAAAATACCGTTCCAATCCCAACCAGAACAAAAAATCCGCCAGTAGCCACAAAAAAATCCACTGAAAAATCTAATTCAACTGCTGTTGCAAATTCTACAAAAACAACCACTGGAAAAACCAATGCAAAAGGTGACATCAAAAAAGAAAATGCAACAGGCGACGGAAGAGGAAATGCAGCCATCGGAAATCTACTGAAAGGACGAGGAACTAAATCCGGCTCTCAAGGCAACGGAACGGGACCTGGAAATTACGGTGATCCACTTGGTGGCGATGGTGACGGAAACAGCCTAATTGGAATCGATAGAAAGTTAACCGGCTTTATCCCCGGAACAATGGGAAGAGGTGGCGCACAACCCAACCACGACTGCCAAGCCAGCGGAAGCATCACCATTTCTTACACCGTCGACAAATCCGGAAAAGTAACATCTGCCAGACGACAAAGCGGAAACTCCGACCCTTGCCTCAGCAGCACAGCCGTAAGCTGGGTAAAACAATATGTAAAAGCGGAAGCTGCGAATGTGGCATCCAAAGGAACTTATAAAATTACTTTTTAAAATTACTTTTAAATAATCATTTTTCAGGATTTTTTTTCGAAATCTGTCCCGATAAATCCTTTTGTAATTCATAAATTTGAACCTGTAAATAATTAATAAAACTATGGCAAATCAAAATATTTCTGTTTGGGAATTCCTTTTTGGTGGAGGCTTACTAAGCGTTTCTCTTATCATCATCTTAATATTCTCGGGAATTGCGGCCATCGTTTTCTTTGCTCAGAAATTACTTGCCCTCAACAAAGAAAATAGAGTTGATCCTTATTTACTTAAAAATGTGAATGACTTGCTGAATGACGGTAGAATCCAATCTGCCGTAGATTTTTGCAGAAGAGATAACTCGCCAGAATCCAGAAGTGTAGAAAAAGGGCTTTCACGATTGGGAAGACCCGTGAGCGAAATCTCCAACGCCATGGAAACCCACGCACAGATAGAACTCAACAAAGCTGAAAAAAACATCAGCTATCTCGCCACACTTTCTGGAGCAGCGCCAATGCTGGGACTTCTGGGTGGTATTTTGATTTTGGCTTCGACGTTTGGAAGCTTGTCAAAAACAGATGTTGCAACTTCTCAAAATCTTTTGGCTGGAGACTTCTACAAAGCTTTGGCGCCGTCTGCAGTTGGATTGATTGTGGGATTTTTATCCTATGTTTTTCATAATATTTTGGTGGCAAAAGTGGATTATCTTTTGATGAAAATCCAGTACCACACCAATGAATTTTTAGACATCATCAACAAACCTTCTTAAGATGGAATTCCGAAGAAGAACCAAAAAACTGTCCGGGTTGCCAATTGCGTTTTATGCCGTTGCGCTGTTGTTTTTTGTGCTTTTATTTTCGTTTAATTCGGCTTACTTCAAAGTTCCAGAACAACCGAAGCCTGTTATTGCAGAAGTTCCAGAAATAAAAGTTGAACCTAAAACAGACTCCGTTGTAAAACCAGAAATCTACGTTCCAGATGTTGAAGTTTTACCAGCAGACACAGCCTCAATTGCCAAGGAATCAACACTTCTGAAAGAAGAAAAAAAGGAAACAGCTGAAGATAAAAAAATCGCCAAAAAAGACGAGAAAAAAGAAGCTGCAACCACAGATTCCAAGGACGATAAAATTACCAAAATAGGAAAAGACAGAATCTTAACTGGATTCATTCCCGGAACGATGGGAAAAGCCGGAAAATTGCCTACTCACAATTGCAAAACCAAAGGTCAGCTCGTAATGTTCATCACGGTTGACAAAGCTGGAAACGTGACTTCTGCCGGAAGAAACAGTGGCATCAAAGATGCTTGCAATGTGACTGCAGCTGTGATCTGGACAAAGAAATACGTGAAGGCAAAAAAATCTCAGAACATTTCTCAGGGAACTTACACGATTGTTTTTTAATGATTCAGACTTAATTATTGATGAAAAAATTCAAGAAAATTTTCATTTTAATTATCCTTTCTTTAATAGGAGCCATATTGATTGGTAGTCTTGTAATTATTATTCTATTGACAATAATTCCATCAAGGGACAGCGAGGGACATCCAATAATGCCAATATTTCAAATGTTAGCATGTTGGTTTTGTGGAATCATTAGCTTTCTTTTATTTATTTGGTTAGGATATAAAAAATTATCGAATTACAAAAACCAAGCATAATTCTTAATTTTGATGATAATAAAAATTCTATTTCTAGAATATTTGTAATAATTGCCTATGACTTCACAAGATTATAACGAAGCCGTAGAATGGCTTTTCGCACAAGCCCCAAATTACCAAAGAGATGGTTCTTCAGCCTACAAACCTGGACTTGAAAACATCAAAAAACTCTGTGATTTTTTCGGGAATCCTCAGGACAAAATCAAAACCATTCACATTGGCGGAACCAACGGAAAAGGTTCTACGAGCAATATGTTGGCTTCAGTTCTTCAGGAATCTGGATATAAAACTGGGCTTTATAATTCGCCTCATTTAGTAGATTTTACGGAGAGAATCAAAATAAATGGAGAGAATTGTGACAAGGAATTTGTTTACGATTTCATCCAGAAATTAAAAGAGCTACCAAGCGAAATCCAACCGTCTTTTTTTGAATTCACAACCATAATGGCTTTTGAATATTTTTTTCAAAAGAAAGTAGATTATGCGATTATTGAAGTTGGCTTAGGCGGAAGATTGGATTCAACGAACATCATCAAACCATTGATTTCTGCGATAACAAATGTTCAACTGGACCATCAAGACCTTTTGGGCGAAACGATTGAAGAAATTGCATTTGAAAAAGCTGGAATCATAAAGGAAAAAATCGTTGTAACTTCTGGTGAGGAAAAAGATGCTGTGAAGAAAATCATCATTAATAAAGCAAAAGAAATGAATGCTGAATTCATTGATGCGACAACGATTGAAAGCTCTTTAGAATCTGACCTCAAAGGCAAATATCAGAAAAAAAACATTCGAGTTGTTTTGGCGTTGGTTGATGAGTTGAGAAGACAGAATTTGACAATTACTGACGAAAATGTAAAATCCGGACTTTTGAATGTTTCTAAAAATACCAACTTCATCGGACGCTGGTTTGAGTTTTCACAAAACCCTTTGACAATTTGTGACACTGGCCACAACAAAGCTGGTTTGGAAGAAGTTTTCAATCAATTAAAAGACTACTCTCAACACAAACATATCGTTCTTGGTTTTGTAAACGATAAGAAAATTGATGAAGTTTTAGAAATTTTGCCCAAGAATGAAAACTACTATTTTGTAAAACCAAACGTCAACCGAGGCCGAAATCCAGAAACTTATGAAGACCTGCTGAAAAAAAGTGAAATTAATTACAAAATTTTTCAAAACGTTCAGGATGGTTATCTTACTGCAAAACAGAACTGTAAAAAAGATGAAATGATTTTCATTGGTGGAAGTAACTTTGTGGTGGGAGATTTTTTAGAAAAAAATTTGTTGATTTAGTAATAAGTTGTATATTTGCACCACTCAAAACGGTAAGCCGTTGCGGGCTCTTAGCTCAGTTGGTTCAGAGCATCTGGTTTACACCCAGAGGGTCGGGGGTTCGAATCCCTCAGGGCCCACAAAATCTATCCGGAAGCCGTTAAAAAAATTTCAGAACTCTTACCTTCTTTGGTTCAGAGCATCTGGTTTACACACAGAGGGGCGGACGTTCCAGTCCCTCAGGGCTCACAAAATGTATCAGGAAACTTGGATATTATTTTTTTTTTTTGCA
>JAGNPP010000239.1 GCA_017989575.1 Chryseobacterium sp. | reverse complement strand
GTTATTCAGACAATAATCAGCTTTCAGACTTCCTCGCAGTGCATATCTTACGAATGCGGCGTAATTCCGAAGATCTGAAGAAGTGACCGCTGCTCCGGCGCAGAAAAGATTGTCGTTTGTGGCATTGTCTTTTCTGGATTCTCCGCTCATCATCACCGAATTAAAATCGAACGTCCATTCCCAAACCATTCCGTACATATTGTGAACGCCGTAGTAATTGGCCGAATCTTGCGCTACTACTTGTTTTGCTTTGTCTTTTTTCTGATACGATTTTAAAATAAAATCTGTGAATTCTGGTTTTTTTGAGGCATTTTTGGTTTTCCGGTCTGCCAATGCTACAAATTCCCATTCATCAATTGTGGGCAATCTTTTCCCGACACTTTTCGCATATTCCTTTGCTGCAAACCAGGAAACATTGGTCACTGGCGCGTTTGGACTAAGGTTTTCGGGAATTTCGAAATCGCTTTTCCAATGTTGAAGGTAGGTGCTGTCTGCGTACAATCGTTTTACTTTACTTTTGGCCCATTGAGGATTTGCTTTGAGAAACTGGAGATACTCTGCATTGGTAATGGGACTGTCATCCAGATAGAAGGTTGGAACTTTTACAATTCTGCCGGAATCTTTTCCGATAAAAGCTTCGTAGGTTCCACCACTTATTTTGACCATTTTTTTTGAGTTGGAGATTAATTTTAAACGGCCTTGAATCCGGGTTTCCGTTTCTGGCATTTCAGAAGATCCGGAACAGGATAACAGCGTTACCGCAATTGCTAAAAACATACTAACCCAAAATCTCATTATTTCTCAT
The DNA here is from genome assembly GCA_017989575.1 of Chryseobacterium sp. Classification (GTDB taxonomy): domain Bacteria; phylum Bacteroidota; class Bacteroidia; order Flavobacteriales; family Weeksellaceae; genus Epilithonimonas. Next base: position 3,524 of record JAGNPP010000239.1, on the reverse strand, counting down.
TTTAAAACCTCAATGTAACCACAAGTAAAACTTTTTATTTTCTAACATTTTATTCCGGCGAATATATCTTCTACTAATTACTTTTAATTTGAATCGATGAATCTGGTTCATCAGTTTATCGAAACCTGACCTGAACGGAGTTCTTTTTGTAACTAGGCACGAGGAGCAAAAAAGCGGGAGTGGAGGGCGGAAAAGCTGCCCAAATAAAATGGATTTTTAATTATTTCTAAGTTTTAATTCTTTTTGTAAACGGCTGGATTATCAGCTCCTGTAATTTTGATTTTGCCTAAAGCACCTTTGTTGAATGCCCGGAAAATCGCGTGGTCAACAATCACATATTCGCCCGGAACTGTCGCTTTAAACTCTACGATTGAAGCTCCGCCTGGAGGAATTACCGTTGTTTGTACATTCTCATTAATTTTACTTCCAGCTTCCATATACACTTTATCGAAAATTTCGCCGATAACGTGGAATGATGATGTCAAATTTGGTCCACCATTTCCGACAAAAAATCTTACGGTTTCACCGACTTTTGCCTGAAGTTCATTTTCTCCCAACAAAGCGCCTGTATTGCCGTTGAATACTACATAATCTGGATGTTCGGCGATGGCTTTATCCATATCAAATTCCTGCAGACCTTTGTCACCAAATTTGCCCTTGGTGTAGAAATCACCTTGCATAATGTAGAATTCTTTGTCAACTTTCGGCAATCCGCCTTCTGGTTCAATTAAAATGAGACCGTACATTCCGTTCGCAATGTGCATCCCAACTGGTGCGGTGGCGCAATGGTAAACGTACAAACCTGGGTTTGTCGCCTTAAAAGTGAAAACTTTTTCTTTTCCCGGCGCTACGAAAGTGGCTTCTGCTCCGCCTCCAGGACCGTTTACAGCGTGTAAATCGATGTTGTGAGGAAAGGTAGAATTTTCGTTATTTTTAAGATGAAGTTCGATGTCGTCTCCCACTCTTGCTCTGATGAAACTTCCGGGAACCGTTCCGTTGAATGTCCAGAAATTATATTGAGTTCCGTCTGCCAACTCGCCCACTTTTTCGATGGTTTCTAATCTAACGATAACCTTTTTTGCGGAACGATTTCCGATGGGTGCGGGAACATTTGGTGCAACTGCAAACTTGTGTTCTTCGGTGGTTCCGTCGGTTTTGATTTGTTCTGCATCCTGTTTATTTTCTGAGGAAGCAGATTCGTTTTGTTTGCAGGAATTCAACCCGATGAACGCAGACAAAACAGCTGCAAGGAAGAGTGATTTTTTCATTTTTTCAGAATTTTTACGATTTTTAGTTGGTTTTAATTTCAAAAATATTTTAACAAGATATAAATACCTTTTGGTATTTTATTTTAATGAAATTTTATTGTTTTCAAATATTTTAATTCAATAATATTGATTTTATTTTTTTAGAAATGTGAGTTTTAAATCTAAATTCTTGACAAACATTTCGATTTTAGAATTTTCCAGCATATCTTTTATTTCCTGTCGGATATGCTTAAAATCGTTATGAATAGGACAAGGATGATTTTCTGAACATTCTTTGAGACCTAGACCACAACCCGAAAAAAGTTTGTCTCCGTCGATTTCTCTCACGATATCTGCAACAGATTGCTGAAGATTTTTCCCTTCCATATAAAAACCGCCGTTCGGACCTTTTGCTGACTGTACAAAGCCTTTTCTGCTGAGATCCTGCAATATTTTCGCAATGAAATATTCCGGAGAATCTATTCCTGCTGATATATCTTTAATCCCTACCCGACTTCCGTCTTTAGACTTCTGTGCGATGAAAATCAAAGCTCGGATGGCGTACTCGCAGGTTTTAGAAAACATTTGTTATTTTTATATAGCAAAGATATAAATCTAATTTGAAATAAAAGACAAATTAGTATTTTATTTTAAATGACAATTATCACTCCCACTCCAAAAGTCTTCTTTCGCCTTCAATTTTTTTGGTCTCGGAAATATCCTGTGACATTTCGATTACGCCTCGGTAATTTTTTTGCGAATCACGAACTGCAAAATACCGAACATAAATCAACTTCTCCCGATAATTAAACCAAAACGACGCTTCATTTTGTTCCCCTTTTCTGAAAGCTTCCAGGATTTTCAACACTGTATCTACACTTTTTGGAGGATGGCAAAATTTAACTTCTCTACCAATAATTCCTGCACTTCTCGGGAAAACCCGCTCTTCTCCACGGTTGTAGAAAATCACACGGTCGTTTTCGTCAACATAAGTCAAATCAAGCGGTAAAGTTCTGAACATTAGATTCACCTGTTCCACCGTCATATAACCTTCGTCAAAGTGCAATGCATTCTCATCAAAAACCACATCTGTTCTCAAAGTTGTGTCTTCCGACGGATGAATATATTCTTTTTCTTCAGGATATTTTGCGGGCGATTCGCTCAGCATCCAGCCGATTTCATCTTCGCCTTCACGCATTTTTATCCATTCTTCGTCTGTAAGAATATCCATTGCATTTGGGAACAAAACCCGTTTTTCAACATCCATCAGGTTTTTCAAATTCTGACCAGCGTATTCTACATTTTGTTTGACGGAATCTAAATCTTTTTCATCAATATTCTTTCTAATAATTCTAAAAATATCCCGAATCGTGTCGTGAAAAGACCACATATTTCGGGAAGGTCCTGTCCAGCCTTTTTGTTCTAAAAACGGAAACAGCTGATTTTCTTTTCTTTCAAATCTCCTTTCAACTGTGGAAAGATGATTGAAAAGATTATAAAATTTCTGAAATTCTTCGTTAGGATTTGTATTGGTAAGTTCTTCTAACAAAGAAATAATCAGCTCCTCTTCTACCAAATACGTATGAACTGGATGCCCCGCCTTCAATTGATTTTTATCCATTCTAATTTTAATAAAATATTAATATCTTTTTGTCTTTTATTTTAATAAAGAAAACCAAAGTGTTTTGGTTTTCTCTTTTCCTTTTTAGATTGACAAATTTAAGGTTTGAAATTCAAATAAAAGATGTTTTAGTATTTTATTAATCTGATATTAATCAGTTCAAATTAATGCTTCCCACCATTCAAAATTTTATAAATATGCAAAATCCCGGGAAACACTGCATCCATCGATTCTTCCGCGCCTTTTGTAGAACCGGGAAGTGCGATGACCAAAGTGTCGCCAATCATTCCTGCAACGCTTCTGGAAAGCATAGAATATGGTGTACGCAATTGCCCGTAACTTCTGATGGCTTCGGCAACGCCAGGAATTTCTCTGTCCAACAGCGGTCGTACAGCTTCCGGAGTGACATCACGTTTTGAAAGTCCGGTTCCGCCGGTAATCATAATTAATGAAATTCCGTTTTCGATGTCAAATTTTATTTTGTTTTGAATTTCAGAAATTTCATCAGGAATGATGACATAATCGTTTATTGTTACACTATTCTTTTCTAAAGCTGAAATAATGGCTTTCCCTGCCTTATCTTCTTTTTTTCCTGCAAAAATACTGTCGGAACAAACAATAACTGAAGCATTAATTCCTTCTCCTGAATCTTTAAT
>JAGNPP010000044.1 GCA_017989575.1 Chryseobacterium sp. | reverse complement strand
ACTTCATGACCAACCTTGTAGCAGGAATAATTGCTTATAATTTTCTTCCCAAAAAACCTTCATTAAAATATGAAACCGTGAAATCTAATCAGTTAGCGCTGTTTTTTTAATCGAACTCAGGTTAATAATAAGTATAGTTTAAGTTCAAAACAAAGCTAAAAAGAATTTAAATACAAAAACTTTTCCTAAGGCAATTATTATTTCCACCGTCATTAGTAATAATTTGGGCGCCTTTTCCGCCTTCCACTCTCAATCTTTTTTGCTCGACATTTTCAGTAAGTTGAACTTGACTACAAGCAAAAAAGGATTTCCGTTCAAGTCAGGGCGCAATTTTGTCATACTTTCAACTTTAGGTACTAAATTTGTGATTTCAACAAAATTAAAAAAGACTTCGACTCCGCTCAGCCTGACATTGAAATAATAACAATAAGTATAAAAAATTGTCACTCTAAGCGAAGTCGAAGAAGTTAAAGATTAAAACTGAAATCAAAAAGCCTTGTCAAGGTTCCAAACCTTGACAAGGCTAACCATCAACCATCAACCATCAACTATCAACTATCAACTATCAACAAAATTATGAATCCACTATTAGAAAAATTCAACACAAAATATACCTCATCACCTTTCAGCGACATCGAAGAAAAACATTACCTTCCCGCATTTCAGGAATTGGTAAAAACCGCAGAAAAAGAAATCGACGAAATCACCAACAATCAAGAAACACCAACCTTCGAAAATACGATTGAGGCAATGGCATTTTCCGGTGAACAATTGGACAGAGTTTCCAGTATTTTTTTCAATCTCAATTCAGCTGAAACCAACGATGAAATCCAGAAAATCGCTCAAGATGTTTCACCACTTTTGACCGAATTCTATTCCAAAATTTCTCAAAACGAAAAACTATTCGAAAGAATCAAAAATGTTTACGACCAAAAAGACGCTTTGTCATTAAATGAAGAACAAAAAATGTTGCTCAATGAAACTTACAAAGGTTTTGTGAGAAGCGGAGCTTTATTAAATGATGAAGATAAAAAGAAACTGGAGAAAATCAATATGGATTTGTCCATCAAGTCACTTCAGTTTGGGCAAAATGCTTTGGCTTCGACTAATGCTTATTTCAAACACATTACAAACAAAGAAGAATTAAAAGGAATTCCGGAAGCCATTCTTGAGCAATACGAGGAAGATGCAAAGGAAAAAGGTTTGGAAGGTTACGTGATTACGCTTCAATATCCGAGTTATCTTCCTGCAATTACGTACGCAGAAAACCGCGAGTTGAGAAAAGAATTGGCTTTGGCAAATGGAAAAAAATCCTTTGACGGTGGCAAATTTGACAATCAAAATCTCATCAAAGAAATCGTAAAACTTCGTCAGGAAAAAGCAGAATTATTAGGTTATAAAAATTACGCAAATTTCGTCTTGGAAGAAAGAATGGCAAAATCACCGGAGAAAGTTTTCGAATTTCTAAACGAACTTTTGGACAAAGCAAAACCTTACGCTCAAAAAGAAATCGAAGAACTGAAAACTTTAGCAAAAGCCGACGGAATCGAAGAAATCCAAAGTTATGACCACGCTTTTTACGCTGAAAAATTAAGAAAACAAAAATTCGATATTGATGATGAAGAACTGAAACCTTATTTCCAGTTGGAGAAAGTTCAGGAAGCGGTTTTTGGTTTGGCTGGAACATTATTCGGACTTGAATTCAAAGAAATCAATGATGTTCAGAAATACCACGAAGATGTGAAGACTTATGAGATTTTTGAGGCTGGAAGATGGAAGTTGGAAGATGGAAGTGCAGAAAAAGTCTTCGATTCCGTTCAGACTAACAACGCAAAGCAAGAAACTAAAAGCCAATCGCTAAAAGCAATCCTTTACGTCGATTATCATCCTCGAAAAGGAAAACGTGCCGGCGCTTGGATGACGAGCTATAAAAATCAATACAAAAAAGACGGTGAAAATTCTCGTCCACATATTTCCGTGGTTTGTAATTTCACAAAACCAACGAAAGACACTCCAAGTTTATTGACTTTCCAAGAAGTGACAACTTTGTTCCACGAGTTTGGTCACGCACTTCACGGCGTTTTGGCAGACACGCAATATCCGAATTTGTCAGGAACATCGGTGAAATGGGATTTTGTAGAATTACCTTCTCAGTTTTTGGAAAACTTCTGCTACGAACCGGAATTTCTGAAAACTTTCGCCAAACATTATCAAACCGGAGAAATCTTACCAGACGAAAAAATTGAGAAATTATCTCAAAGCAAATCCTTTATGGAAGGCTACCAGACGATGAGACAAGTGGGGCTTGGATTGTTGGATATGGCGTTTCACTCAAGTGTTTCGCAACACGAAGTGACGGACGTGAAAGAGTTTGAAAATCATTTCACAAAAGCGACACAAATCTACCCTTCAAATCCAGAAACGGCGACTGCACCGAGTTTTTCACACATTTTTCACGGTGGATATTCGGCGGGATATTATTCTTACAAATGGGCGGAGGTTTTGGATGCGGATGCTTTTCAATATTTCAAAGAAAATGGTATTTTCAATTCTGAAATTGCTTCGAAATATAAAATCCTTCTTTCTTCCGGCGGAACCAAAGACCCGATGGAATTGTTCAAAGCATTCCGTGGAAGTGAACCGAGAGTGGAGAGCTTACTGAAGAGAGCGTTTGGATAAAAAATAAGAAAAGGAAATTCGGTTGATGTGACCGAATTTCCTTTTAAAATAAACTTAATTAAATGACCATCAACGAAATATCGGTTTTGAATATCAATTTGTTTCAGTCTGGAGCAAAGCATTCCGATTTTTATTTCAATTTGCTAAAAGACCATTTACTAAGAAGTCACAGACATATCGAGAGGCCTCATCGCCACGATTTTTATGCTTGCATATTTTTCACAAAAGGCACTGGAATCCACGAAATCGATTTTAGGACATATGATGTTTCCGCGGGCTCATTATTTTTTATGTCGCCTGGACAAGTTCACAGCTGGAAGTTGTCAGAAGATGCCGATGGATTTATATTTTTTCATTCTCAGGAATTTTTTGACCTTCATTATGTCAATCAGAAATTGCGACAATATCCATTTTTCAGTTCTATCCAATATCCCAGAAAACTGCAGTTGGAAGAAAATAATCTGGTTGAATTTTCAGACCTTTTTTCTAAAATTGGTAATGAAAATGCGTCATCAGCTATGTTATCAGAAAATCTTCTATTGGCTTTTATTTCTCAATTATATATAGAAACCGCCAGATTATTCTCGGAAGAAAAAATCATTGGCATACAAAACGCAAACACTTCCTACATTCAACATTATCAACATTTTGAAGAACTCTTGGAACAGAATTTCATCAAGGAAAAATCTGCTTTTCAATATGCTGAACGGCTGAATCTGACCACCAAACATCTCAACAGAATCACCCAAACCGTGGTTCAAAAAACGGTCTCAGAAATCATCACCGAACGAACAATTCTGGAAGCCAAAAGAATGTTAATCTACTTAGATGAAAGCCTTGTGGACATTGCTTTTCGTTTGGGTTACGAGGAATATTCTTACTTCGTTCGGGTATTTCGTAAAAAAACAGGACAGACGCCTTCTTCTTTTATCAAAGAAAACAAGCACTGATCAAGTTTTAAAACTGAAACTTGAACGGACCTTCGAAGTATGTTTTGTAGGAATCCAGCATTTCTCCGTTGGCATCAAAAACACCGATTTCTATATTCTGTTTAGAAAGTTTGACTTCGTTTTCCGGGAAACTGATATTGACATTTCCCTTTATCATCACATCACCTTTGATGATAATGTCGCCTTTTCCGGCATAGGTTATCTCTGCATTTTTGGGAGAAATGACTTTTATTTTCAGCATTTTTTTCTCATTGGATTTATTGAGAATCGTGTAAGTAAATGTGTTGGTGATTTTCCCTTCTCTTATAAAATATGTGGCACCAGCTGGCCTGATAAATTTTGCTTCCATAGAACCTCTGTCGTACATCAAGAGATTCAGAAGACCTATCAAAACAACCAAGAAAATGGTTGTGGCTTTCATTCTTGTTGTGAATTTGAATTTCTCCTGATTCTCAATTTCAGCTTCTGTTGCATAGCGGATAAGACCTTTTGGCAATCCGACTTTGTCCATCACTTCGTCGCAGGCATCGATGCAAGCAGTACAATTGATACACTCCAATTGTTGCCCGTTTCTGATATCAATTCCCGTAGGGCAAACGACCACACATTGCTGACAATCTATGCAATCGCCCTTTCCTGCAGAAGTTCGATTTTCGCCATTTCTCCATTTCGAACGGTTTTCTCCTCTTTTGAAATCGTAATAAACATTGATGGTTTGCTTGTCTATCAAAACGCCTTGCAATCGACCATAAGGACAAATCAAAGTACAAACCTGCTCTCTCAACCAGGCAAATACAAAATAAAAAATGCCCGTAAAAACTAACATTACAATGAAATTGGTTGGATGATTTTGCGGACCACTCATCATAATCCGAAACGTTTCTTCGTAACCAACGATATACATAAACATAATGTGGCTGATAACTAAAGAGATAAGCAAAAATGCTAACCATTTCAACGCTCTCTTTCTGATTTTCTCTTCATCCCAAGCTTGTTTATTCAGTTTCATTTGCTTGTTTCTGTCGCCTTCTATCCAATATTCAATTTTACGAAAAACCATTTCCATAAATAAGGTTTGAGGGCAAATCCATCCACAAAATATCCTTCCAAAAACCACAGTGAAAAGCATCACAAAGATGACCGAAGCAACGGCTCCTAAAGCTAAAATGAAAAAATCTTGGAGATAAAAAGGCTGACCAAAAATGAAGAATCTTCTGTCCAAAATATTAATTAAAAGAACAGGATTCCCGTTTATCTTCAAAAATGGTATTGCCACGAACAACAGTAATAAAGAATAGCCTACGTATTCCCGATAGTTTGTAAATTTTCCTTTTGGTTTTCTCGGGAACACCCATTTTCTGGTTCCACTTTCATCCATCGTTCCTACAGAATCCCGAAATGTTTTCTCAATTTTTTCTGAGTTTTTGACACTATTTTCTTTTGTATCCATAATTTTATATCACAGAAAATGAATCAAATAGACATTCTTATTTTTTAAATTTTAAAGTAAGAATCCATTCACTCTATTTTCCGAAACAAAATTACTTCTACTTGTAAACTTCGTCTAATGACATTGACTTACAAAATAGGACAATAAGGACATTTTACAGTTTTTAAAGCTAACAAATATCAGTCTTTAAATTTCTAAAATATTTAAAATACTTCTTGGATATTTTTAAGTTTTAGTACATTCGAAGTTTGAAATCTGAATTGAAAATGACTTGTCCCTGCTGTTCCGAAAAATCCTACGAAGATTGCTGTCAACCCTATCACACAAAAGAAAAATTCCCGCCAACTGCGGAAGCTTTGATGCGTTCTCGTTTTTCAGCTTTTGCCATCCCGAACGGTGAATATCTGTGGGAAACCACTTCGCCTGGAAAACGGAAATTTCATAATAAAAAAAGCCTGCAGGAATGGGGCGAAATCAATGAATGGACAAAGTTGGAAATCGTGGATACGCCGTCAATGAACAAGGTGGAATTCAAAGCGTTTTATACGGATGAAGATGGAAATCCGCAAGTGCATCACGAATTATCGACTTTCAAAACGATTCAGAATCGCTGGTATTATGTGAGCGGAATCTTTTTGGATTGATTTTCCTTAATGGGGCTTCGAGAGCCTCAGCCTGACAGTGATAATACTATTTAGTCTAGAAATTTCACACTGAGGCTCTCGAAGTGTTTTTTATAAACCTTTTTTCTTCTTCTGTCTCAAAACATAGAGATACAAACTTTCGACTTTGGCTCTAGCCCAATCGGTTTTTCTAAGGAATTTCAGTGAGGAATTGATGCTTGGATTGTCAGCGTTGAAACATCGGATGTTGATTTGTTTTCCCAATTCTTCGAAACCATTGTAATATTCTACCAATTCTTCCAAAATTGCGTCGAGTCTTTTGCCGTGTAAAGGGTCTTTCGAAGTTTGTTCCATTTTGTAAAATTATTGATTTTAATATAATTTTGAACGTTAAGCTCGCAAAGATTTTAATTTATTAAAGCCTTTCTAAAATTCTTAAACCACAAAAGTCACAAAAGAGATATCTAAAAAAGATTTTTTCAAAAGAACAAAAAAGGAAACTTGTAACACTCCTCTTTTTTGAACTTTTACAAGACTTAAAATTCGCCATAAACCTTTGTGACTTTTGTGGTTTATATAAACTAATAAAGACGTTTTATTTTTCTAATGTAATTACCGCTTATCCTTATTTCATATATTTGATTATAAATCAGAAAAATGAAAATCCTAACTTTTATTATCCTTTTATTTTCTACAATGTCTCAAGCTCAGGACTTCGCCAATTTCGGCAAATATCAAAAACAAAATCAAGAAGTAAAATCCAAAACTACAACACCAAACTCAGTATTGATGGGCGATTCTATCACAGAAGGTTGGTTCGCGACAGACCCGGAATTTTTCACAAAAAACAATTTTGTCGGAAGAGGAATTGGTGGACAAGTAACTTCACAGATGCTTTTGAGATTTCGGGAAGATGTGATTTTATTAAAACCAAAACGCGTGATTATCCTCGCTGGAACCAATGACATTGCGGAAAATCAAGGTCCTATTTCTTTGGATAAAGTTTTTGGAAATATTGTTTCGATGGTGGAATTGGCGAAAGTAAATAATATCAAAGTGGTTTTGTGTTCGGTGCTTCCCGCTTCCGATTTCCCTTGGAGAAAAGGAATGATGCCCGCTGACAAAGTGATTGCGCTGAATCAAATGATAAAAGATTACGCTCAGAAAAACAAAATTAGGTATGTCGATTATCACACGCCTTTGAAAGACGACAAAAATGGTTTGCCAAAAGAAATTGCGGAGGACGGAATCCATCCAAACAAATTGGGTTACGAAAAAATGGAGGCAATCCTGATGAAAAATTTGAAGTAATGAACCTTGAAGCATTAACTATGAGAAAGTCAATCTTCGTTTCATTTCTATTGACAATCAATATTTTATCATTCGCTCAAAATAAAATTGATGCCGATTTGGAAAAATGTTTGAGTAAAGATAATTCCACGGCTGGTCAACGAAGCTGTATCAGTTCTGCTCAAAAGTTGTGGGATAAAGAACTTAACAAATCTTATTTATCATTAAGCCAAAAACTTTCGAAAAATGGAAAAAGCGAATTGTTAGAAGCCCAAAGAAGCTGGATGAAATTCCGAGATTCTGAATTCAAATTGATTGACAAGTATTATTTTGATGTCAAAAAAGGAACACTGTTTTATGTGATTGCAGAAAATAGAAAACTGGAAATTGTAAAGGAACGTGCGTTGCAGATTAAGGAATATGTTGAGCAGTTTGAATATTAAAAAAATTATTCAACTTTCTTATAAGTATAAGTGTTTCTTTTGGTAGTCATTATCATCTTCTTTTTTTCTGGAACGAAGTTTAATTCAACTTTATTTGTATCGTAAACAAAGTTGTTTTTTTCTTTTGCTTCAATCAAAACTTCGGGAGAATCTCCTTGTTGAAGATACAATTTGTCATTGATAATGTAAACATTTAAATCCTTCGACTCATCCGTATATTTATACTTCCCAACATATTGTTGTAATTCTTGATTATCAAGCTTAATTCTTTTGAAATCAGGAATCTCATATTTATCATCGTACAAATCATTACGAACATATTCCAGAATATCACCAATATCATATCTTACACCATTTTCTGTGATACAAATGGCAATTTTATCCTCCGGGATATAGAGCGCAAATGTCAAATAACCTACAACAGAGCCCGTGTGTCCGTACATATTCTTACTTTCATAAGGATACCGAAACATTCCCTTTTGCATATTTTTCATTTGTGTAAGTGATTTTTCAGAAACTAATTTTCCATCAAATAAAGCTTTATAAAAAACATTAATATCTGCCGGTGTAGAAATTATATTGCCAGCTCCAATATTAAGTCTCAGATTATTGTTTTTTCTCCATCCATTATAATAGATGTAAGATTTGGCTTCATTATTTTTTTCATCAATCAAATTACCAACATCTGTATTTTTTAACTCTAAGGGATTACTGATTTTTTCTTTTAATAATTGTTCATAAGGTTTATTATAAATTTTCTCCAAAATCAAACCTAATAGCATATAGCCTGTATTAGAATAAGAAAACTTATAATCTGGAGGGAAATCTGAAGGCAATTTGTAAATCATTTCCAAGAGCATTTCTTTTGAATAGCTTTTGTATTTCATTTCATCATAAAATTTTGATTTATCATAATTCCTGATTCCACTTGTATGTTCCAACAAATTAGAAATCTGTATAACATCTGCGTTTCTGACTCTCGGGAAAAATTTGGCAAGCTTATCAGTTTGTTTCATTTTCCCTTCTTCGATTGCTTTGAAAATCAAAACAGCAGTGAAGGTTTTGGTCACAGAGCCAATTCTGTATTTTGTATTATCATCAGCTATGGTCTCACTTTCCAAATCTGCAAATCCAACATTTTTCTCATAAATATCTTTCCTTTCTTTTTGAACTTTGATGCGGAACATTGCTTTATCGTACTTCCCAAATGCATCATAGACGCTGTCTAGTTTATTTTTGTTATGAATTGTCTGAGCAAAAAAATGCTGACTAAAAAAAAGAAATATTAGGGAATAGTTTTTCATCATTCACAAATATAAATAAATACAAAACCAATCAAAAAATTCCTTCTCATATTCTTCCCGAAAAGTGTATTTTTAGGCAAAATTTTTTAGTAATGATTTACGGAATCGATACGCTTGGCTATCAGGATGTTTTAGAAATAGCAAAAAATCCATCCCTTGCAAAACTTAGTGAAAAATCAAGAGAACAAATTATAAAGTCGCAACAGAATGTTCAGGAAATTGTAGCCTCGGACAGGACGGTTTACGGCATCAATACAGGATTCGGGCCACTTTGCGACACCAAAATATCAGAGTCAGAAACAGCACAACTCCAGCACAATTTGATTATTTCTCACGCAGTTGGTGTTGGAAAACCCATTGATAAAAATATTTCAAAAATAATGATCATTGCCAAGATCCACGCTTTGTCGAAAGGATTTTCGGGTGTTTCACTGGAAGTGATTGAGCGTTTGATATTGATGCTGGAAAAAGACATCATTCCTGTTGTCCCCGAGCAAGGTTCCGTTGGTGCGTCTGGCGATTTGGCGCCTTTGGCACATTTGGTTTTGCCACTTTTGGGATTAGGCCAGGTTTGGGAAAATGATAAAACAGTTGAGACTTCCATAGTTCTTGAAAAGCACAACATTCAGCCTTTAAAATTGGGGCCGAAAGAAGGTTTGGGTTTGATCAATGGAACACAATTCATTTTGGCTCACGCCATTATCGGATTATCAAAATTCGAATATCTTTTGGATCTGGCAGACTTAACTGCAGCAATGAGCCTTGAAGCTTACCGAGGTTCTGCAAGTCCTTTCAAAAAAGAATTGCACGACATTCGTCCGTTTGACGGAAGCCGAAAAGTAGCCGAAAGAATGCGAAACTTCCTAAAAGATTCTGACAATCTAAAGTCCCACGAATTCTGCGACCGCGTTCAGGATCCATATTCTATGAGATGCGTACCGCAAGTTCACGGAGCGAGCAGAAATGCTTTTGAACATTTGAAGCAAATGGCAGACACAGAACTGAATTCTGTCACCGACAATCCAATTATTCTGAGCGCAGAAGAATCCATTTCTGGCGGTAATTTCCACGGACAATTAATGGCGTTGCCTTTGGATTATTGTGCTTTGGCTGCCGCAGAATTAGGAAATATCTCTGACAGAAGAAGTTACCTCTTATTGGAAGGAAAATATGGTTTACCGAAATTATTAATCGAAAGTTCTGGCCTAAATTCCGGTTTTATGATTCCACAATATACAAGTGCGGCGTTGGTTACAGAGAACAAAACGCTTTGTTTCCCAGCTTCGGCAGATTCTATACCGACAAGTTTAGGTCAGGAAGACCACGTTTCTATGGGAAGTATTTCTGGCAGAAAATTCAATCAGATTCTTGGAAATCTTGAAAACATATTGGCAATCGAATTAATGTTTGGTGCGCAAGGTTTGGAATTCAGACGACCTGCAGTTTGCTCTGAGATTGTTGAGAAAAATTATGCTATCATTCGTTCTGTTGTTCCGAAATTGGAAAATGACAGATTGATTGGCGAAGATATTTTGAAAATTGCTGAGTTGATTAGAGAGAAGAAATTTGTAGTAAACTAATGAATAAAATCTGCTACTTATTTTTATTTGTATCAATAAATATTTTTTGTCAAAAATCAAATTTGGTTATGACAAAAGATAGTGATTCAACATTTATTAAGTATCAAAAAGACAGATGCGAATTCTTTAAAGTTTCCGAAATACAAAACATTGATTCTAAATTTATTTTTAGATTTTGGACAGATAGTTATGTTCTTGAAATTAAAAAAAATGAAGACCAAATCTTTGGCTCAATAATTTTTTCCGTTGAGGATACAAATATTAAAAAGAATTATTTCAGAAAAGAATTTGCTTTAGATAGAAAAAAGACTGATGAAATTTATAGTAAAATAACTGATGAAAATTTCAATCTTCCAAATCTTAAATGGGAAAGTGGATTTGATGGTAATCTGTTTATTTATGAAATTAAAAATTTCAATTTTTATGATTACAAATCATATGCAACTTGCTGCAATGACATTTCTGAAGCTAAAAAATATTTAGAGCTTAATGATTTTATTACTTCATTAATTGATATTAAAGAAATATCCAATACGTTTTCAAATGAAATTCCTTTTGTTTGTTACAAAAATTATAATGGAGCATATGGAATCTGTAAAGTTGAAAAACTTAAAAGAAATAAAGAAATTAGAAAACACAATAGAAGTAAAAAATTGAGTCAATGAAAACCCTCAGAACAACTTCCGAAAATCCAGACTTTCAAAAATTAGTAAAACAACTGGATGCATATCTTGCTGTGATGGACGGCGAAGAACACGCTTTCTATCATCAATACAACAAAATCGATATGCTGAAAAACTGTATTGTTATTTTTGATAATGATGAAGCTGTTACTTGTGGTGCCATAAAAGAATTTGATTCAAAATCTATGGAAGTCAAAAGAATGTTTACGCTTCCTGAGAAACGTGGAAAAGGTCTGGCCTCTAAAATTTTAACAGAATTAGAAACTTGGACTAAAGAATTAGGTTACGAAAAAACGTTTTTGGAAACAGGCAAAAGACAAACCGAAGCAATTGCGCTTTACAATAAATGTGGGTACAAAGTCATCCCAAATTATGGTCAATATATTGGAATTGACAATAGTATTTGTTTTGAGAAAAAATTATAATCAATTCCCGAACTGATAATCCAAAGGCAGCATTTTCGATACATTCTGATTAGAAAAATGTTCTTCCAAAATGAGCAAATCCGGTTCAGAAGTATTACCTTCAGGAAACACTTCAAACTCCAAAGCTTCCGGATGAACGATTGAAGATTGCGTGGAGAATGTCTTTGCTTTTACAAACTCGCCTTTCTTGATTTCGTAAAAATACTTTTGATAATTCACCATCAGCAAATCTTCGAAATCTAAAAACAATCTTCCATCTTTTCGTATGGTGAAATCAGATTCTTTCATTTTCGTTTTTAGAATCGCCATTACAAACTCAGGGTTTTTACTTTTCTTTTGAGCAATAGCTTCTAACTCATCCGTCCAAGGAACATTTGAAATTTTCTGAGCTTTCACAATTTCGAAATGGTCTTGAAGTTTTTGCAGTTCGACTTCTGTTGGATATGAAGGATTTTTTATCCTTTTAGCGTGATTGACGATGAAACCTTCTTTCTCCAATTCGTTATGATAAAGACTTCGCAGGAAATGCATCAGGCTGCCTTTGTATGCATTCATCCGATTCAGAATGGTATTTTTCTTACTATTATTCTCTTTAAAGAATGAAGTTCCAAGATAGCTTGTCGTTTTTTTTTTATAATCTGCCTCAAAATTGATAAGATTATATTGAATCGTGTAACCCAGATTTTTGTTTTCAATTATCAAAGTCTGTGGTGCTTTCACTTTCAGAAATTGATTTTTCTTGTCATAAGAAAACTTAAGCGTTCGTTGATTTTTAATCGTAACTCCTTCCCTATCAAATCCAAGGAATTTGTCCAGAAAATAATTGATAAAATCTTTGTAAGCCTGCTCTGTGTAAGGAATGATAACGACTTCGTCAATTTCTTTCTGAGGATTGATAATCACTTTTACAGTTTTTCCAATCGCTTGATTCAGTGGGAAAATATTGGTTTCGTAGTTGTCTTTTTGGAAAATCAAGTTTCCACTTTTCTGACCTTGAACATCCAGTTTGAAGCTTCCGTCATTGATGGAAAGTGTCGAAATCTTGGTTCCATCCAGATAAATGTTGACATCAGAAACCGAAGCGCCATTTTCAGTTTGGATCTTTCCCGAAATGATTTGGGAAAAACACTGGCTTACAAAACCCAGATAGATGCAAAAAAGTAATATTCTTTTCATTAAAACAATATTACTAATTTTTTAGTTATAAAAAAAAAAGACTCTTTAAAAAAGCGCTAAAATTACCCAATCTTTATCGAAGTCATACTAAGAAAACCGCCAATCAAATTATCGTTGAATGTTGAGAGTTATTCTGATTACTTTTACGTCTTTACAGGCTGATTAAACTCGATAAGTAAGCTGAGTTTAAAAATCCCAGAGGGATGACCTGTTAATAGAAAAACAAAATCCATCATCACATTTTAGCTCTGTAGGAGCGACCTGTGAATCAAAAATATTATCAGGTCGCTCCTACGGAGCTTTTTGACTG
>JAGNPP010000043.1 GCA_017989575.1 Chryseobacterium sp. | reverse complement strand
AATCCGTAGCGATACGGTTTTTTTTTGCCTGCGTGGTGAAATTGGTAGACACGCCATCTTGAGGGGGTGGTTTCCTAAGGATGTGCTGGTTCGAGTCCAGTCGCAGGCACTGCAAAAATTAAGAATGAAAAATTCAAGAATCAATAGTTCTGATGTTTTTCAAAAACCAAAAACAATTTTTTAATTATTAATTTTAAATTATTTAATTAAAAAGTGGCCGACTCGGTAGCTCAGCTGGTAGAGCAATACACTTTTAATGTATGGGTCCTGGGTTCGAATCCCAGCCGGGTCACAATTTACGCAAGTAAATTTTTTTCATATTAATATTTTGTGATTTGGTGTAGAAGCTTCTTGTAAAAGAAGCTTCTTTTTTTTGTTTGTATCTCACATATTAAGAAAATTATTTTAATCCAAATGTAGATTATCAATCAGTCTAACATTTCCAACATTCACGACGATGAAGGCGCGGAAATCGTCATCCGCAGAAAAGAAATCCACTTCTTTCAAAGTCGATTCTTCAGCAATCATAAAATATTCCAAATCCATTTCTTCATTATCAAAAATCTCCTCAACTCGGGTTTTGATTTCCGGAACAGAAATCACGCGAAACCAGTCATTCACCTTTTTCAAAGTTTTATAAATGAGTGCCGAAGTTTCTTTTTCGATATCAGAAAGACGAATGTTTCTGGAGCTCATAGCTAGTCCATTTTCTTCTCGATGGATTTTCACACCGTGAATTTTGATTTTCAAATCAAGACCTTCTACCAATTTTTCAATGATTTTAAGCTGTTGAAAATCTTTCTCCCCAAAGTATGCATTGTCTGGCTGGACTTGTAAGAACAATTCTTCCACCACAGTTCCAACGCCGTCAAAATGTCCTGGTCTTGCAGCACCTTCCATTTCGTTTTCGATTCCGCCAAAATCGTAGTGTTTTCTTTCCATTCCATTTGGGTAGATGTCTTTTACTTTTGGGATGTAAACGGCGTCCACAAGATTTGAATCTTCCAATTTTTTAATGTCATCTTCCACAGTTCGTGGATACTTTTCCAGATCTTCCGGATTGTTGAATTGGGTTGGATTGACGAAAATTGAGGAAATTACGACGTCATTTTCTTTCCTTGCTTCGGCATAGAGAGAAATGTGTCCTGCGTGCAACGCGCCCATTGTAGGAGCAAATCCAATGGTTTTATTAAGCTGTTTTTGAGTGGTGATGTAATCTGCGAATGAGTTTTTGTCATAAAAGACCTGCATGTTCATTGTATTTAATTAAATCAAAGGTAATGGTTTTTGTAAATTCTGTGATAGATTAATTGTCAATATTCAGGATTTTGCGGGCAATGTGGCTTAGTGTAATATTTTGATCAAATCTAGATGGTTTAAAAAAAATCATATTCAGTGAAAATTAACATATTTGGATTCTTAACTTATTGATATTTAGATTATTTTGAATAATAGTATTAATGTTAATGAAAATAAATAATTTGATTTAATTTTTTGTAATTTTGCAAAATGAAGATTTTATACTTCATCTAAAGTAAATTTTATGCCTAATCAAAAGATTTTATACGTTACTACAGAGATGTTTCCGTACCAAGAGGAAACCAATATGGGAAGTTTGGTACACAAAATGGCGCTGAAAATGCACGGAAGTGGTAACGATGTCAGGGTTTTTATGCCTAGATTCGGACAAATAAGTGAAAGAAAATTCCAACTTCACGAGGTGATCAGACTTTCCGGGATGAACATTATTATTAATGACCTGGATCAGCCTCTGATTATCAAAGTAGCCTCTTTGCCAGGCGAGCGTTTGCAGGTTTATTTTATCGATAACGAAGAGTACTTCAAAAGAAAACAATACTATCACGATGACGAGGGAAAAGCTTTTGAGGATAATAATGAGAGAGCTATTTTCTTCGCAAGAGGTGTGATAGAAACCATCAAAAAACTAAACTGGGTTCCAGATGTGATTCACCTCAATGGCTGGATGTCTGCTTTGATTCCAATTTACTTGAAGACGTATTACAAAGATGATACTTACTTCAATGATACCAAGATTGTACTTTCGGTTTACAATGAAGATGATGTAGAACTCAATAATAATACAAAAGAAATTTTGGCTTTTGATAAGATTTCCGATTTGGAATCGTTAGATAATCCTAGCTTTTTGAATTTTGTGAATGACAGCATACAGTATGTAGATGTCATCGTAAAAGGAAATGAATTTTTGGAAGAAAAGCTGGATCAAGCTTATGGAAAGGCGGAAACCGAGAAATCGGATTACTTGAATGCAGATTCGATAGCTAAAGTTTATTAATTACGATTTTTTTATAATGATAAAGATAAAAACTTTGATGAAGATGATCCCGTTTTTGATAATGGGAATGGTGGTTTTAAATTCTTGTGAAGGAGAGCTGGATGATCTAGGTTCCCAGCTTGTAGAGGCAGGTGCATCGGAAGGTGTGGATAAAATGTTTGGAATTGTAGCTTATAATATTAATAATAATGATACAATTCAAACAGATGCTTCGAGAATTGACAGTGTAAGAATTGGTGCTTTTGATGAACCTGTTTTTGGGAGTCAGAAAGTATCTTACATCACACAGTTGAGACTCAATACTTATAATCCAGACTTCGGTGTAAACCCTGTGGTAGATTCTGTTGTTCTTACTTTGAAGCCAAGGTATGCAACTGCTACAGATTCTATTACGACTACTACAAATGAAGATTACATCTATCCAGAAGGATCTGTAGCTGCTAAAAAAGTAGTAACAACTTACCCCGTAAGCAAGTATGGAAAACACAAAATAGGTGGTCAAAAAACACCATTGACTATCAAGGTGAATGAGGTGAATGACTTTTTGGGTGGTTCTACCGATAAGGTGATTTCTAATAAAGCTATTGCATTAGGAACAGAAATAGGATCCAAAAATTTTAACGGGACAATCAATTCTGTCAAAATCACGAAAGATTCTGATAATAGTGATGTAATTCCTGAAATCACACCATCTTTAAGAGTCAATCTTGACAAAGATTTTTTCCAAAACAAAATTATTGCTAAAAAAGGAGATCAAGTATTGAAAGATGCTGCTTCTTTCATTAGATATTTCAAAGGAATCAGTATTTCTGTGTCGGATTCAGATGGTTATCTTTTTTCTATGAGACCAAACGATGCTACCATAAAGATTTATTATAAAAATGATGTGACTACAGATAATGTAGTTACACGCACAAAAGCAGAAACTGATCTTAGTTTAGGTTCAGGAAATGTTCATATCAGTAAGATTGTGTACAACAGACCTGCTTCTTACGTTGCGGCAATGTCCGCTGCCGGAGCTCCAAATGACGTAAGTGGAGACGAACTTCTCTACACGCAAGGAATGGGAGGTGCTGGTTTTGGACTTAAAATTCCTGCATCGGTAATCATACAATTAAAAAATCAATATAAGAACGAGAAAATCGGAATTGTATCTGCAAAAATCAGAGTTTACAATGATGATGTTACTTGGAACAATTCTTACAGGAAACCTTTCAGTATGCTTGTCATCGAAAAAGGAGAAAAAGGATTTTTACCAGATATGAGTGAGTTGAATGGAACAGGATATTCTCTCATTAGAACAGGGAATCTATCTACAAAAGATGCTTATTATGATATTGGAATTACAGCTTCTCTTAAGAAAATCATCCAAGATGAAACTTATGATGTAACGAAGGCGAAAGAATTTTTTGTGAATCTGGGAACCTATTCTTCCGATGCTTCTACAGGACTTTTGCTAGGACAGAATTATAATAACAGGGCTTATACGCCAAATCGTATCGTTCTGAAAGGAACAGATCAAACCAAAATTGGCCAAGAGTTGAATGCAACTTCAAAGGCTGCTCAATTAAGATTAATATACACCAAAAAATAATTAAAAACTGATAAAAAATGTGTGGAATTGTTGGATATACAGGTTTTCGTGACGCTTATGATATCGTAATCAATGGATTGCGTCGTCTGGAATATCGTGGTTACGATAGTGCCGGAGTTGTGCTTGAAACTGAGAATGGAAACTTCGAAGTTAAAAAGACGAAAGGTAAAGTGGACGACCTAGTTGCTATTTCTAATGGATTGAAAAATACTTCAAAAATTGGAATGGGACACACGAGATGGGCAACGCACGGCGTACCAAGTGATAAGAATTCTCACCCTCACGTTTCTAATAACGGAAAAATTGCATTGGTTCACAATGGTATCATCGAAAATTATGATACAATCAAAACCATGCTTATCAATAAAAATTTCGAATTTCACTCTGAAACAGATACTGAAGTTTTGGCAAATCTTATCCAGTATTTTATGGACAAAGAGCCAACTTTGGAATTTTCTGAAGCTGTAAGATATGCTTTGAACGAAGTTTATGGAGCTTATGCTATCTCTGTAATGCACGATGATTTCCCTGGTCAGCTGATTGTAGCGAGATTAGGATCACCTTTAGCGGTAGGTATTGGCGAGAACGAATATTTCGTGGCTTCTGATGCTTCTCCGTTTGTAGAATTTACAAAAGAAGCTGTCTATTTGGAAGAAGGTCATATGGCAACTATTTCTTTAGAGTCTGGAATTGACATCAGAACAATTAAAGAAAATGCTAAAATAGAACCAGCAATTCAGGAATTAAAACTAAATCTTGAGCAAATCGAAAAAGGAGGTTACGAGCATTTTATGTTAAAAGAAATTTTCGAACAGCCAAAATCTATTCTTGATACAATGAGAGGTAGATTACTTGCTGATGAAGGAATCATCAAAATGGCGGGTATCTGGGATCACTTGGAAAGATTGACAAATGCAGAGAGAATTGTTATTATTGCTTGTGGTACATCTTGGCATGCAGGTCTTATTGGAGAATATCTGATAGAAGAATTTGCCAGAGTACCTGTAGAAGTAGAATATGCATCAGAATTTAGATACAGAAATCCAATCATAGGACCAAAAGATGTTGTGATTGCAATTTCACAATCTGGAGAAACTGCCGATACAATGGCTGCAATTAAATTGGCTAAAGAAAAAGGTGCTTTCGTATTCGGAATTTGCAACGTTGTAGATTCTTCTATTGCTAGATACACAGATGCAGGTGCTTACACGCACGCTGGACCTGAGATTGGAGTGGCTTCTACAAAAGCTTTCACAGCTCAGTTGACGATTTTGTCATTAATTGCGATCAAGTTAGGAAATCACAATGGCAATCTTGGTAAAGCAGATTTCATGAGATTGATTACAGAATTGGAATCTATCCCTAAAAAAGTAGAAGATGTGCTGAATTCTGTGGATAGTAATGTAAAAGAGATTGCTAAACACTTCGCAGATGCTACTAATTTCTTATATCTAGGAAGAGGATATAATTTCCCTGCCGCTTTGGAAGGTGCTTTGAAATTGAAAGAAATTTCTTACATCCACGCAGAAGGTTATCCCGCTGCTGAAATGAAACACGGACCAATTGCTTTGATAGATGAAAATATGCCAATCGTAATCATAGCACCAAAAATTGGACATTATGATAAAATTGTAAGCAACGTTCAGGAGATCAAAGCAAGAAAAGGAAAAGTAATTGCGGTTATCAACAAAGGAGATACTCAGGTTGCAGCTATGGCAGACTATATTATCGAGATTCCTGAAACCTCAGAATGTTTCTCTCCAATCTTAGCTTCTGTTCCATTGCAACTCCTTTCTTACTACATTGCAGTAGAAAGAGGAGCAAATGTTGACCAACCGAGAAACCTTGCAAAATCAGTAACTGTAGAATAATTTCATGGTTTGTGAAATATTCTTTAACAATTTACGTTTTGAATAAAAATTAATAATTATTCATAAAAAAAAATATATATTTACCGCTTAATTTCTTTAAAATAGGATGAAAAGGATATTACTAATATTATTATCAACGTCGGTTATTGTTTCTTGTTCCAAAGGGAGCAAGGGAAGTGCTGGTAAGCCCGGTATGAAGGGAGAACTTGTTCCGAGAGGGTCGGCCAAATCATTTATTGCAGAAAGACCTTATGGGATGGTTTCTATTCCCGGTGGATCTTTCGTAATGGGTATGGCGGACCAAGATTTTGCCGCTACTCCAGAAAAAGCGATGCCAAAAACGGTTACCGTGAATTCCTTTTTTATGGATGAAACAGAAATTACCAATGCAGAATACCGCGTATTCATTAATGCTGTGAGAGATTCTATCGCAAGAGGTTTGCTGGCAGAAGCTGCTGGTGAAGGCGGTGGAGAAGAAGGCGGTGATGGAGGATCTATCGGCGATTATGCTTATGCTGGTAAGAAAACTGGAGATGAAGAAGCTAATGCTTATCAAAAATTCATGGAGTCTCAAGGTGGTAGAGATGGTTACAACGAATCTAAAAAATTGGATTGGAAAGTGCCATTGCAATATAATACATCAGCTTATCCAGATGAGAAATACGCAGAGATCTTAGAGTCTATGTATTTGCCTGCTGAAAAGAGAATCAACAACGAGAGAATTATCGATTGGTCTAAAATTAAATACAATTACCAATGGGAAGATGTTCTTTCTGCTGTTAAAGATAAAGACAGAAGTGCAAACTATCTGAAAAAAGAAAGTATTGCAGTTTATCCGGATACAACCGTTTGGATCAGAGATTTTAATTATGCTTACAACGAGCCATTGTTCGATCAGTATTTCTGGCATAATGCTTATAAGGAATATCCTGTAGTAGGTGTTACTTGGGATCAGGCAAGAGCGTTCTGTGATTTCAAAACTAAATTGAAAACCGATCACAACAATAGTCTTAAAAAGAAGAAACAAAAAGCAATGAGATTCCGTCTTCCAACAGAAGCAGAATGGGAATATGCTGCAAAAGGAGGAATTGAAAATGCTTCTTATCCTTGGGGAGGTCCTAACTTGCAAGACTCAAGAGGATGCTACCTTGCTAACTTCAAACCAAAAAGAGGTTCTTACATAGAGGATGAGAAAAAAGGAAATTATACTTACACAGCGCCTGTAAGAAAATTCCCTAAAAACGGTTACGGATTGTATGACATGGCTGGAAACGTTGCAGAATGGACAGAGTCACCATACAGCAATTCTACTTACGAATTCTCTTCAACATTGAATCCTTATTTGTCAAATCAGGCTTACAGAGAAGCGAAGAAAACCGTAAGAGGTGGGTCTTGGAAAGACGTAGGATATTTACTAATGACTGGTTACAGAGACTGGGAAAGAAAAGATTCTGCAAGAAGTTTCATTGGTTTCAGAACCATCCAGGATATTCCTTCCGGAGCAGGAAAATTTAAAAGAACAACTAAATAATTAACTAACTATTACTAACTAACTAAAAACTAAAAAAAATGTTTAAAACTAAAGATTCTATCACGAATTTTGTCTATTCGTTTGGTGCAGCTATCGTAATCCTTGGAGCTCTATTCAAAATGACACACTGGAGCCTTGGTCCTATTACAGGTAACGTAGCGCTTGCAGCAGGTTTGATTACAGAGGCACTTATCTTCTTATTCTTCGCATTCGATCCACCAAAATCTGAAGAAAGCTATGCTTGGGAAAATGTTTACCCAGAATTATTAGACGAAACTGCTGAGAGACAACCAAGAAAAGCTGTAGCTAAAGTTGAAAATAAAGAACTAGAAGTATCTTTGTCCGACAAACTTGATAAAATGTTGGCAGATGCTAAATTGGATGTTTCATTGTTCGAAAGACTTAGAGGAGGAATTGATAAATTCTCTTCTTCAGTAGATCAAATCAACCAAACTGTTGATGTTTCTGCTTCTACTCACAAATATAACGAGCAACTTAATATGGCTGCTTCTCATTTGGAAAGTATGAATGCTTTGTATGCACTTCAATTGGAGCAAGGACAAAAGCAATCAGAATTCAGTAAAAAATATGTTGAAGATATTCAAAAATCTGCAGCACATTCTGAAAAATTCAACGAAGAATTACAAGGACTTACAGGTAATCTAAATAATCTTAATAGAGTTTACGGTGGCATGCTTAGCGCAATGAAGTCTTAATTCACTATCATTTTAATTTTTGTTTAACAATTAATTTAATTTATTAAAATGGCAGGAGGCAAACAGACACCACGTCAGAAGATGATTAACCTGATGTACTTGGTTTTCATTGCGATGCTAGCAATGACAATCGATCAGCAAATCATCAGATCATATAAAGATACAAATCAGTCGTTAACTGATACAAGATTAACGGTAGAAGATAAAAATGATAATATCTTTAAGAAAACGTTACAAGCGAAAGCAGTATCTTCTCCAGAGAGTTACGGTCCTATGTTAGACCAGTACAAAACTTTAGAAGCAAAAACCAACGATTTAGTAGGGTTTATTGAGGGTATCAAAAATAAGATGAGTACTGAAGCAGAATATGATGCTACTCTTCCTATTGAAGAAAGTATTACTGCGCTTAATAATACAGAACCAGCCACTCAGAATTTTTTCAAAGATGGAGACGAAAAAACACCATCTAAAACTTCTCAGGATCTTAAAACTAAAGTTGATGATTTAAGAAATTTCATTGTTTCAACTTTTGGAGCAAGTCAACAACTTAAAGCTGTTGCTGATAGAGCTCAAAAAACTTTGATTGTTGATTTTCCTAAAGGTGACAACAGAAATACTCAAGGATGGATTCAGTATAAGTTTTACAATCAGCCGTTAGTTGCTGCACTTTCTAACTTGGAGATTCTTCAATCAGAAGCTAGAAACTTGCAGTCAGATGCATTGACATCTATGCTACAAGAAAAAGTAGATGCAGATATCAAGTTTGATGCTTACGAAGCTTTGGTTTCTGGACCTAGTTCTGTAATGAAAGGTGAGCCAGCTCAGATTAAAGTGGCGATCGGAACTTTCGCAAGTTCGGTTCCAGGTTTAGCAATTACTGGTGCAAAAGTTGTTAATGGTCAAGGTATAATCACACCAGGAACAGGCGCAGTTGGAGCTCAAGAATTAAAAGGAACGATATCATTCACAGATAAAAATGGAAAAGTTCATTCTCTTCCTTATGCACACACACTTAATGTAGTTTCTGGTGCAGAAGCTTTGAAAGAGCAAAGTGGAGCAATTTTGGCAGCGGATAAAATGAATGTTTTGTACAGAGGCTTATCCAACCCAGTTTCTGGTTCTATTTTAGGTGCTAATCTTGAAGCGACTACATTGTCTGCTGCAGGTGCATCTGTAAGTGGAGGAAAAGGAAAATGGAATGTAACTCCAAGTGGAGCAAATGAAGTAACACTTACAATTGCGGGTAAATCTCCAAGTGGAAAAACTATTTCTCAGCCTTTCAAATTTAGAGTTAAAAGTATTCCGCCACCAAGAGGTGAAATCAGAGGTAAGAGTTATGACATTATGCCTGCGAATATGATTTCGAAACAAACTTTGACAGCAACACTTAAGGATTTTGATTTCCCAGTTAGCTTCAGTGTTGTAAGTTTCAAAGTCAAAGTACCAGGAAAAGCAGTTATGTCGGTTAACGGTAATTCATTGGCACCAGTGGAATCTTTAACTAAGGGATTAAGATCTGGCGACAATATTGCGATTTTCGATGTTCAAGCGACAGCACAAGGATTAAGTGGAGTTGTACTTCCTAATATTGGTGGAGTAGTTATCAGCGTACTTTAATTTATTAAAAAAGTTATTATCAAGTTATTGATTTTATATTTCAATATTTATTATGAAAAAGATTTTATATAGTTTAATTTGTCTTTCTTCTGCAATGGCTTTTGGTCAGAGTAGCATTCTTAATGCTAATTCACCACAGACATTTAGAGAGGATCGTGAGATCAAGAAAGATAGTATTACACCTCTTAAGTATGGATTTATCGAAGATAAAGACATTTTAAGAAGTATGGTGGTGTGGGAAATAATTGATATGAATGATAAAATTAATCAACCTTTTTATCATAACAGCGATGGTCTAGTAACACAAAATAAATCTCTTTATCAAATTTTATTGGAATCTGTTAATTCTGGTAAAGTAAAAGAAGTTTATTCTGATGATAGTTTTACTACCAGACTTACCCCAGAAGGTATTGCTGCTGCTACATCGGTTCCAATGGTTGATGATTACTTTACTGAAAAATTAAACGAAGGTAAGATAGAAGATGCAGAAGCTCAGAGAATTTTAAAATATTTTACGTCTTTAAAAGGAACGGATAATAAACAGATAACTGGCTTGTTTATGAAATATTCAACCAGATTGTCTGATGTTTTGGAATTTAATGGATCGGCTCAACCTGCTTCTACTGAAGAAACTGTAACTACTGGAAAAGGTAAGAAAAAGAAGACTGTAAAAAAAGCAGCCAAAGCTCCTACAATTGAGCCAGGCACTATGCTTGTAAATCTGGACGGATCTTGGTATAAAGTCAAAAAGTCTGATATTGAGGCCAATGTTGGTTTTGCTGAAACAACCACTGAAAAAGTTAAAGCTCTTAAGCTTATGGGAATGTGGTATATCGACAAAAGAGATACACAGTTGAGATACAGATTGCTTGGAATTGCAGCCATGGGAGAAGATCCAAATTCAGCCATTCTTAAGAAAGAAAGAATGCAACAAATGCAAGATTCTGGTGCTCCTGTAGATCCTTCAGCAATGCAGGATATTGGAGCTGATTTGATTGATCTTTTCTGGATTTACTATCCAGATGCAAGACAAGTTCTTTCAAGCAATTATATTTTCAATGCTAAAAACTCTACTTCTGATATCACCTTTGATGATGTTCTTAATGCAAGAAGATTCTCAGCAGTTATCTACAAAGCAGATAATGGTTTAGGAAGAGGTGGAAGTGGGATCATTGATGAATATATCCCAGCTGATACAGACGGACAATTGGAAGAAAGTGACAGAATCAAAGCACAGATTCTTCAAATGGAAAACGATATGTGGAATTACTAATATTTCTCATATTCCAAATAGAAAAACCTGAGTATCTTTACTCAGGTTTTTTATTTTTATGAATCAAATTGATTATATCATTGTCGGAGGTGGATTTGCAGGCTTTTTTCTTGCCCATCAGTTGAAGAAGAACAATGCTTCTTTTGTCATTTTCAATGGGAATAAGACGTCCGGTTCGCACATCTCAGCAGGCGTTTGCAATCCGGTTATTCTAAAGCGATTCAGTACATTCTGGAAGTCCAAAGTTCAGATGCATTACTTAGAAACTATTTTTTCGGAAATTGAAGATTACACAAGCAAAAATTATTTGATAAAAGAGCCCGTCGCCAGAATATTTCATGACGAAGCTGAGAAAGTTCAATGGCTCAAAAACTCTAATAAAGACGATTTAAAATATTTTTTAAGTCATGATTTCATTAATTTAAAGAGCGTCGACAATCCATTAGATTCAGGAATTGTAAATGGGTCTTGCCGGGTAGATGTTGAAGGTTTTTTTAAGGATATGAGAACGTTTTTTGAAAGCCATGGCAGTATCATTAATGATAATTTCGATTATGATTCCATCGATATAAGAAACTCGGTCTATAAAAATTTCACTTTTAAGAATATTATCTTCTGTGAAGGAATTCACGTAAATGACAATCCATTTTTCAATACTCTTCCCGTTGTGCCGAACAAAGGACATTGTTTGGAAGTGGAAATCAACCAAGAGATAGATCCATTTATCATCAAGAAAAAACATTTCCTTTTTTCGCTTTCGAAGAATCGTTTTTATTATGGCGGAACTTACGGACGGTTAGATAATTCGGAAGAGATTGACCCGGAATTTGTAGAGGAATTAGAAAGTGGACTAAAAGCGTTTTATAAAAATCAATATGAAATCGTCAAAGTCAAAACCGCATTTCGTGCAACGGTAGATGACAGAAGACCGATTTTGGGAACGCATTCGGAATATGAAAACTTAAAAATTTTTAATGGCCTTGGGGCGAGAGGTGTCCTCAATGGAAGTTATTTTTCCAATGTCATGTGCGATTATCTACAACACAAAACCGAACTGGATCCGGAGATAGATGTGAAAAGGTTTTATTAATTTTTACTTGATTTCCTGACCAAATTGTAGGATAAAACCATTATTGTCGTAGATAGCAAATTCGCGCATTCCCCATTCAAAAGTTTCCAACTCGTAGCAAATCTGAGTTGCAGATTTTAGACTTTTCCAGATATCATCCACGTTTTGAACATTGATGTAAAAACTTCCTGTAAAATTAGGTTTGATGAAAACCGAATGATGGTTTGGTTTTGCAAACATCAGCTCCACATTGTCTCGGAAAACGGTTGCCCAGCCCCAGTCATCATTCTTTTCGCCGAGTTCAAAACCAAGTGTTTCTGTGTAGAATTCTATTGTTTCTTCAAATTGGTCAGTCCAGAGAATAGGTCTTAATGAGTTAAATTTCATTTTATATAAAGGTTAAAAGCAATGCCAATACAAATCCGATGGCTGCGAAAATCATTCCTCTTCGGAAAACTTTGGACTTTGGCGGAAACATCCAAAAACTGGATATAACGAAGAAAAGAAGACAAACTCCAAAAAATGTATTGAGCGGAGAAAGAGCCTGCGCGGATTTTGCTTTGTGAAGTTTCGTCATTTTGTCCCAAACAAATGGTAATTCTTTCTTCTTATAATCTGCTTTTCCGGTTAGAGAATTATAAGTTCCTTCTTTGAAATAGGCGATTCCGTTTTCTGTTTTTGTGATCTCAAAATTCTTGATTTTGGTTTCGTCGCCTAATTGTTTTTCGGTCAGATTTTTATCAAACACTTTTTCGTAATGGTTTTCTTTTTTCAAAAAATCGGTGTCACGATAAACGAGAATCACACCACTGATGGAATAAACCGCCATTATTCCCGCCATCAAATAGCCGAGATAACGGTGAAAGATTCTCATAAAACTTCTCGTGTCTTTTATCTTATCCATTTTTTTTATTTTATTATCAATTGCGTCGGGCTTTAACCC
>JAGNPP010000238.1 GCA_017989575.1 Chryseobacterium sp. | reverse complement strand
TTCTAAAAACACAAATGATGAAAAAACGATTTTGAGAATTCTAAAAGCACAAATGATGAAAATGCAATTTCGAAGATTCTAAAAACACAAATGATGAAAAAAAGTATTCCTAAAAGCAATACTTACAAAAACAAAAAAACCAAATGATATAAGTATCACATTTACAGAGTCGAAAGGCTCTGTAAAAGATACTCAAAAAAAACACTACACAAATACACTATAAGATTCTACTTACACATGATGAAATCTAAGTATCAAAATTACAGAGCTAATACAGCTCTGTAAATGATGCTTAAAAAGCTGAAGTACTATTACTTCTTACAAAATTAAAATAGCAATCTCATTTTCAAACCGACTCTACAAAATGAAAATAAATAACAGAAAAGAAGTCACTCTCAAGTTGTACGGATTCTTCTTTCTTCTTCTTTTAGATCTGCTTTTTTTGATCTTATCACAACAGTTTTTCCCTAGTTCAGAAGAATTTTATTACACCTCTTTTGTAATAATTTTCATCTTTTGTATGTGGCGAATCATCAAACTCAAAATATTCTCTTTGGAAGTCTCAAAACACATTTTATCTGTAAAGTACAGACATCCGCTGGCACAAAATCGCCAACCTGTTTTAGAATTGCCATTGCACAAAGTCATCGCAATGAAAACAGAAAAAGCAGTCATCAATTATATTCTTAGCATCAGCATCAGTTCCAGAAAAGGAATCAAAAATTTCTATTACAGATTGGAACAAATGCCGGAAAACCAGCCAGAGAAGTACAATCAAATCGCTGAGTTCATCAAAACCAGCAAGAAAGAGCCATATCATTATTCATAATTATATTTTTTTGTTAACCTTAAGATCCTGTAAATTAATTTTTACGGGATTTTTTTATTAATGATAATTATAATGCGAACATATCCTACATCAATTTCCAGTGTATTTTGTTTCTATAATTTTGAAAAATAAATAATGACTAACTTTAATAAACAAAATATCATTATGAAAACTGAATTTGAATCTATCCCACTTGTAAAAAACGAATCCAAAAAACGTTTCGAAATAGAAATCGACGGGCATTTTGCTTTCATCAATTATGGCGAAACCGAAAATCAAATCGCATTGGTGCATACGGAAGCTGAGCCAGAATTGGCAGGAACTGGCGCTGCTGGTGCGGTTGTAGAAAAAACTTTAATCTACATCAAAGAAAGCGGTAAAAAGTTATTGCCTTTTTGCCCTTATGTTTTCGCTTTCATCAAGAAACATCCGGAATGGAAAGCGATTGTTGATGAGAAATTTGGTACTTACGACAAACTTTAATTAAAATAAAAACTATGAAAATATTTGCCTTTGCCGGAAGCAACTCTTCTACTTCCATCAACAAACAACTTGTGAAATTTGTTTTGAAAAGTTTTCCGGATGATGAAGTAAATTTGATTGATCTTAATGATTATCTAATGCCGGTTTTCTCCGTAGATCTGGAGAAAAATGGATTTCCTGATGAAGCTTATCAATTCTTGAAAAACATAGAAGAATCTGATATCATCATCTGCTCTTTGGCCGAAAACAACCGTTCTTACAGCGCCGCTTTCAAGAATATATTTGATTGGTGTTCAAGGATCAATGTGAAAGTTTTTCAAAACAAACCGATGTTTTTGATGACAACTTCACCAGGCGGTTATGGAGGAGGAAACGTAATGGCAGAAGCGTCAAAATTTTTTCCGCAGTTTGGAGCTGACATCAAAGAAACATTTTCTTTGCCTAAGTTCTATGAGAATTTTGATTCGGAAAACGGAATCATCAATCCTGAATTGCTGAGCGACATTAAGCTTAAAATCCAAAACTTCAAAAACCAAATCTAATGGAAACCCACAAATATCAAGCTGGAGAAATCACCGTCATCTGGAAACCAAAGGTCTGCATCCACGCAGGTGTTTGCGTAAAAATGCTTCCGAAAGTTTACAATCCGAAAGAAAGACCTTGGATAAAAACTGAAAATGCAACTTCTGAAGCACTGAAAGAGCAAATTGAAAAATGTCCGTCGGGCGCATTAAGCTATCAATTAAATTCATAAAAAATGGGCGTAAAAGTAAAAGCAAGTTTAGGAACTGAAAAATATTACACAGAAGTCATTGCAGGCGAAAACAAAATCATTACAGACGAACCTTTGGCGCAAGGTGGCGGAAACAAAGGTTTCAATCCTTACGAGATTCTTGCAACATCGCTCGCGAGTTGTACCGCCGCAACGTTGAGAATGTACATCGACAGAAAAGCTTGGGACATTCCTCAAATCAATGTGGAAGTGGATTTGGAAAATTATCCTCAAACCAAAACCGCTCAGTTCGCCAGAGTAATCGATTTTGGAACTTCCGAAATAAGTGAAGATATCAAAGACCGACTTTTCAAAATCGCGGACGCTTGTCCTATTCATAAAATATTGACCAACAACATCGAAATCTTAACCAAAATATCATAAATATGTTAGAAGTAAAACAAATCAATAGAGAAACAAAAGGCGAATTCATTGCCACTTTTGACGGCAATAAAGCTGGAGTAATGACCTATTCTTGGGCTGGAGCAGACAAAATCATCATCGATCATACAGAAGTGGAACCAGCCTACAACGGAAAAGGCGTTGGGAAAGAAATGGTTTACAAAGCTGTGGAATTTGCCAGAGAAAACAATCTGAAAATCATTCCGCTTTGTCCTTTTGCGACAGCGACTTTCAAAAAAAATGAAGAAATCAGAGATGTTCTTTAAATATAAATATTGATTGATAAATGATGATCGATCGAGAAGCGTTTCAAAAATTTGAAACGCTTTTTTGTTTTGAATCAAATAAATGACGCTAATTCAGTTCAATTGCGATTTTTCTGCTATTTTTGCATAGCTCAAAATTATGCTGAACAAAATCCTTACTTTTCCGATTGTGGTTTTGATAAAGTTCTATCAACTCGCTATCTCGCCATTTTTGGGGAAGAATTGCCGGTACGAACCAACTTGTTCGCATTACACTTTGGAAGCTTTGAAAGTTCACGGACTTATCAAAGGAAGCTGGATTGCGATGAAACGGATTGCGAGCTGCCATCCTTGGGGAGGCGAAGGCTACGATCCTGTGCCACCAAAACAACATTAAAATTACCTATCAATGAACCATATTTTTCTAAGATTTTATCTCATCATTTTTGTTGGATTTTTCCAATTGGTATCTTCGCAAAGTTCTGCATCTGGACTTTCTGACGGCGTTTTGAAAATAAACAACTCGGAAAATCTTGCCGTCAAAATATTTGCAACGCAGAATACGACTTTGTTTTACGACGAGGCTTCGCGAACTATTCAAAATGAATTGGTAATTCTAAATGAAGATAATATCAGAGCGGAATCTGCGCAACAATTGGGATCTATTCAAAACATATTGTTGAAATACAAAGCTTCCAATTTTCAGTTTTTGGATAAGAACTTCAAACCTGTAGATGCGAATCTGGATCAGACGAATATTGAGAATTTCAAATATCTTCTGAAGTCCAATCGTGTTCTGAAACCTACAGACAATGTGGAATTAGAAACAAGTTTCAAAATTTGGGATCCGATAAAAGGACTCAAATTAGGTCCTGTAATGCTTCACTTCTATAGTTTGATGTTCATTTTGGCTTTTGGATTAGGCTATTTCATTATGGCAAAAATCTTTAAAATTGATGGCGTTGACGAGAAATATCTGGAACCATTTTTCACCTGGACATTGCTTGGAACAATTCTGGGAGCGAGATTGGGACACGTTATCTTTTATCAGCCAGAACTTTTCAAGGAAGATTTTCTAAGTGTATTTTTGCCAATCAGCACGCGAGGTGGTTTGCATTTCACAGGATTTTCCGGATTGGCAAGTCACGGCGCGGCGATTATGGTGATTGCAACAACTTTATATTACAGCATCAAAATCATCAAGAAAAATCCACTTTGGGTTTATGACAGAATTGGGATTGTAGTAGCTTCCGGCGGTGCTTTTGTGAGAATGGGAAATTTTTTCAACTCCGAAATGTTAGGAAAACCAATCAATCCTTCTTCGCCATTTGCAATGCTTTTTCCACAACAGAGTTCAGAATATGGCGTTACAATTCCAAGATATCCAACACAATTGTTCGAGGCTTTTGGATACGTTTGTCTCTTCTTTTTGCTTTGGTTTTTGTACAAAAAGACCGACAAAAAATATCAGCAAGGTTGGTTGTTTGGATTATTTTTCATTATTCTTTGGGCCATCAGATTCTTTGTGGAATTCCTGAAAGAGCCTCAAGGAGACGAGATTATTCAATTTGCAGGACTTAATACAGGTCAGATTTTGAGTATTCCGTTTATGATTG